>MWEJ01000624.1 GCA_002071025.1 Verrucomicrobia bacterium ADurb.Bin070
GCCGACGACCGTATTCTGGCGCGCGACCATGTTGGGATAGGCGGTCACGTTCCAGTTGTCGATGACGTTGCCGCCTGAGACATACTGATATGCGCCGCTCGCCATCGCGGGCGTCTCGAAGCTGCCGTTGGCGATCAGGTTCGCGTTGGTCGCGGGCTCGCCCAGCGTGACCAGCGCCGCGCCGGCGGCGACGGACAGGTCGGCGTCCGCGAAGAGCGAGCCTGCGGCCAGCAGGCAGCCGGCCTGCACGTTCACGGGGCCGGCGCAGCGCGCCAGCGCCAGCGCCCCCGCGCCGCTCTTCGTCAGGCCGCCGACCGTGCGCAGGTCGGCGGCGATGCAGTTGGTGGTGGCGGCCGCGGCAGCGAGCGCACCCTCGACGCGCAGGCGTCCCGCGCCCAGCAGCGTGTAGCCGTTGCCGGTGAAGGTGAGGTTGGTGGCGCTGACGTCGGCGGCGATCTCGACCAGCCCGCCGGCCGCGCTCTCGAAGGATGCCTCGGCCCCTGGAATCCAAGCGACGGCGTTGTCGCCCGCATCCAGCCAGTTGGGCGTGGCGGTGTCCCAGACCCCGCCCGCCGGGCCGTTCCAGCGCAGTAGCGGCGGCGCCGCAAAACCTCCGGCCGCGCCCAGTGTGAGAGAAAACAACATGCCGAACACGACCGTCCGGACCGCGCGCGAGACAGTACTCATGGTCACTCCTTCATCGAATCTGGGTCGATTGAGAGAATTGACGACATCACGACTCCATGACTCCACCACACTATTTTCGTCGGAATGTTAACACGCGGCTCAAGCGATTGTCTTGTACGATGATGTCGAAATTGTGTACAGATTGCGTGCCGGGAAAAACAAAGAGGAAAGAAGGAGGAGAAGGGAGGGGAGGACTCGCAAGATTCCTGTGTCGCAAGATTCCTGTTGCCTCCGGACGGGCCGTCTGGTATATTCACCACCTAATCGATAGACAAACAAGAGTTAAACTGAGAAGGAGGCGAGAGATGAGCGAGACAACCCCAGGCCTTTTCACCCTTTCCCTGCACGCAGGCCAGCAGCCTGACCCGGCCACCGGTTCGCGCGCGGTGCCGCTGTACCAGACGGCCGCATACGTGTTCAAGAACGCGGAGCACGCCGCCAATCTCTTCGCGCTGAAAGAGTTCGGCAACATCTACACGCGGTTGATGAACCCCACGACCGATGTCTTCGAAAAGCGCGTCGCGGCGCTCGAAGGCGGAACCGGCGCGCTGGCCACGGCGTCGGGCCAGGCGGCTATCACCTACGCGCTGCTTGCGGTGACGCGGCTGGGAGACGAGATCGTGGCGGCCGACAACCTGTACGGCGGCACCTATCAGCTCTTCCACCACACGCTGCCCAAGTTCGGGCGCACGGTCCGGTTCGTGAATTCGCGCGATCCGGCGGCGTTCCACGCCGCGATCACAGAGCGGACGCGCGCGCTGTATGTCGAGACCATCGGCAACCCGAAGCTCGACGTGCCGGATTTTGACGCGCTCGCGGCGATCGCCCACGCGACCGGCATCCCGCTGATCGTCGATAACACGGTCGGCGTCGGGCTGGTCCGGCCGTTTGACCACGGCGCGGACATCGTGGTCGCCTCAGCCACCAAGTAT
>MWEJ01000625.1 GCA_002071025.1 Verrucomicrobia bacterium ADurb.Bin070
ATGCAGAAACAGAGACTATGTGGTATGCCGCTGGTCGGGCGAGAAGCAGGGCCGTTTCCTCCGCACAACCAATCGCTCCGGATGGTTCGCATTTGAGGACACCAACACACGTTCGCTGTTCGTTGCATACCGCTCGCCAACCACGTTGATGACGGTTCGCTAAGATCCTTGAACCTACTTCAACCGGACGTGGCCGCCCACCTACCGATTACCCGCTTGAGTCAGGCCCGTGCGGCCCGGTATAATGTACGCATTCACTGATCACGTTAAGGAGAAGGACCATGCGTACAGGATGGATGGCGGCGTTGGCCGCGTGTGCGGGCTGGGCGGCGATGGCGGCCCCGGTGGACAAGGCTTTTCTGCTTCAGACCAAAAACACGACGATGGCCTTCCAGAAGAGTGGCGAGACCTGGCTGATGGTGCATTACGGTCCGTCTCTCGGATCGACCGTCGATGCCGCCGCGCTGGCGTGGAACGGCTGGGTCGGCGGCAACTTCTTCGGCCACCGCAAGCCCGCGACTTACTCGGTCTACGGCAGCGACAACACGCCGGGCACCATGAACAAATTCGGCGGGCTCGCCGTGATCCACGCCGACGGCGTGACCTCGACCGAGCTGGTTGACGCCGGCGCCCGGACGGTCGAAGACCAGCCCGGCGTCACGCATCTGGTGCTCGCGCTCAAGGACTCCGTCTATCCCTTTTTCGTGACGCAGCATTTCCGCGCGTGCGAGGCGAGCGACGTGATCGAGACCTGGGTCGAGATCCGCCACGACGAGTCCGCGCCGGTGAAGCTCATGCGCATGGACGCGCTGGCGCTGGTCTTTCCGCTGCTGGCCAAGCAGTACCACCTGCTCTCCTTGACCGGCCAGTGGTCGAGCGAGGGGCAGCTCACCGAAGCGCCGGTGGCGCTGGGCCAGACGGTCAGCATGACCTCGCGCTCGGGCGTGCGCTCGGCCTTCGGCAACAACCCCGCCTTCATGCTCTCGATCGGCGAGCGCGCCACGGAGACCGCCGGCCGCGTGATCGGCGCGGCGCTGGCCTGGAGCGGCGCCTGGAACATCGCGGTGCAGCACGATTACGTCAACGCGCTGGCGGTCAACGCCGGCCCGGACACCGGCAACGGCGCGTACACGCTGGAGGCCGGACGCACGCTCGCGACGCCCAAGGCGGTGCTGACCTACTCCGCGGCAGGCAAGGGCCAGGTCTCGCGCAACCTGCACCGCTGGGCGCGCGACCACCAGTTGCGCGACGGCCGCATGCTGCGGCCCGTGCTGCTCAACAGTTGGGAGGGCGCCTATTTCGATTTCAACGAACAGACGCTGACCGACATGATGGACGGCGTGAAGGAGCTGGGCGGCGAGATGTTCGTGGTGGACGACGGCTGGTTCGCCAAGGGCAAGTACGCGCGCGACGACGACAAGCGCGGTCTCGGCGACTGGGTGCTCAACGACAAGAAGCTGCCGCGCGGGCTGGGCGCGCTGGCGGAGGAGGCCAAGACGCGCGGCCTCAAATTCGGAATCTGGGTCGAGCCCGAGATGGCCAACACCACCAGCGAGCTGGTCGAGCGCCATCCCGAGTGGGTGCTGCAGGAGAAGAGCCGCCCGCTGCGC
>MWEJ01000626.1 GCA_002071025.1 Verrucomicrobia bacterium ADurb.Bin070
AGCACGGTGTCGTATACGCGCACATCATCAACCCAGCCTCTGCCCTTGTTGTTCCCGGCCTTGCCGCCGCCGATATAGAACTCGGCCCCGGGCGTCTCCCAACTGGTGATCGCGCCCGTGCCGCAAACTGCGCCGTTGACATACAACACCGTTCGTGCCGCAGTGCGGTCCCAGGTCAACGCAATGTGATACCACTGGTTCGAACCGTTCAAATTGTCGAGGTCATAAAACATTTGCCCCGAGCTGTCGTTCTTCACACGGAACGTCAGGCGCCCGTCACTGTAGATCCACATCTCCCACCAGTCCTGATTGGCGGAATTGTCGAACACGGAGTTGTAGTCGAAAAAGGCGGTCGGGCGGTGCCACAGCGCGATCGTGCCCTGTTCCGGCAACGTGTATCCGCAGGACGCATAGTCGTTCACACCGTCGAGGACCAGGGAGGTTCCGTCGATGCCGTTCGTGAATGCAGGCTCCCCGAATAAGGCCGCCTGATACAGGCTGCCGCCGCTGCCCAGGTTGGTCGCCGAGCCGCCGTCAAACGTCCAGTGCACCACCGGCACCGGCGCGGGCGCCGGTTCATTCAGTGCTGTCGCGAGATAACCGCCGCGGTCGGTCGTGATGGTCTCGACACCGATTGCGGACAATGCCGCCGCGCGCGCGATGTCGTTGACGGTCCAGACATGGAAGCTGTATCCCGCGCTCTTGACCGCCTGAACATACGCGGCGTCGACCAGCGCATGCGCATACGCATCCAGCCCGGTGGCCCCGTTGGCCTGCATCGTCGCGATGGCGGAGGCCGCATTCGGAGAGGGCGCTCCTCCGGAATCGGAGACGCTGGTCAACCAGTAGGCACGATAAGCGGGGAACTGTTGGCGCACCGCGCTGATGACCGCGCTGCTGAAGCTGATGAACACCACGCGCGCGGGCGTGGCTTTGGGCTCCGCCGCCATGACCTGGATCAGGCGCTGCAGGATCTCCGTGCCGCACTTGATTTCGACGTAGATCTCCATCCCGTCCCGCGCCAGCGCGAGCGCTTCCGACAGGGTGGGGATGCGCTCGCCCGCGAACTGGGCGCCCTTCCAGGAACCGGCGTCCAGAGCCTTGAGCTGCGCCAGCGTGGAATCGGCGACGGTCAGGCTGCCGTCCGTGGTCCGCGTCGTCGTGGCGTCATGCATGCAGACGATCTCGTTGTCCGCCGTCAGATAGACGTCGCACTCAAACCCCGCCGTCTGACGGTCCACCGCCAACTGAAACGCGGCCATTGTGTTTTCCGGCGCGTCATAGGACTCGCCGCGATGCGAGATGAAACGGATGTTTTCCGCGCGCGACATCTGCGCCAGACAGAAGCACACAGAAGCTGCGCTTAAGATTCTCTTCATCACGAGGCACACTCCTTTTCTATTTCACGCTTCGGAACAGCGCCCACACCTGCGCGTCCGAGAGCGGCTCCCGGTACAGGCGAACGTCATCCAGATCGCCGCACCCTTTCTTGTTCCCCGGATGGCCGCCTCCGAAGGTCACGTGACCGCCGGGTTCCACCCATTGCGGCATCGCGCCCGACGCGCATTCCGCGCCGTCCACAAACAGTTTCGCCGCGCGCGCCGACACA
>MWEJ01000627.1 GCA_002071025.1 Verrucomicrobia bacterium ADurb.Bin070
GACGGGCTGCGAGGCGAGCTCCATTTTTCGTTCTTTGACGGCCGGAAGCAGCTGTGTGGCCAGCCAGTGCATGGCCGTGCGCGGTGCGATGCCCCGGCCGACCAGCGCTTCGAAATACACCGCGACTTCGGGATCTTCGCTCAGAAACGCGGCCTCCTCGCCGGTAAGACCGTGCTGCTTCACGAAGCGCCCGGCGCGCGCGGCCGGCATTTCCGGAAGACGCACACGCATTTTTTCAATCCATTCCGGCGTCAGTTCGATGACCGGCACCATCGGGTCGGGCACGCACGGGCCTTCAAACTTGCCGCGCATCGGGAGTGTGACTTTCTTTTCCGGGTCCCACAGGCGGGTGTGCAGGACCACCGCCTCGCCCGCCTGCACCGCCTGACTCTGGCGGCTGATCTCGTAAGCGATCGCATCGCCCACGTGGCGGATGGAGTTCATGTTTTTGACTTCCACTTTCGTGTTCATCTGGCGGGTGCCTTTGGGACGCACGGAAATATTGGCATCCACGCGCATCGTGCCGTTTTCCATGCTGCATTCGGAAGACCCGACATAGCGCACCTGCGTGCGCAGCGCCTTGAGAAATTCCATGGCGTGGTGCGGCGTGCGGAAATCCGGCTCCGTCACGATTTCCACCAGCGGGGAGCCGGCGCGGTTGAAGTCCACCAGGCTGATCGGCAGACGCCCCTCCATCTCGTGCACCAGCTTGGCGACGTCTTCTTCCATGTGGATGTGGTGAATGCGCAGTCTTTTCGTCTTGCCGTCTTCATCGGAAATGTCGATGCCGCCGCCGCGCGCCAGCGGG
Organism: Verrucomicrobia bacterium ADurb.Bin070; assembly: GCA_002071025.1. GTDB lineage: Bacteria > Verrucomicrobiota > Kiritimatiellia > RFP12 > UBA1067 > DUPH01. Next base: position 809 of record MWEJ01000627.1, read on the forward strand.
AGGTGGGCCTGTGAAAGCTGATAGCCTTTCGGAAGATCGGGATAGTAGTAAACCTTCTGGTCGAAGGCGCTTTTCGGCTGGAGTTCGGCGCCGAGCCCCAGACACAGAAGTGACGCCTTTTCCAGCGCTTCGGCGCTGAACCGGGGAATCGCGCCCGGCAGCCACAGGCAGGTCGGGCAGATGTTCGTGTTGGGATCGTCGCCGGGATTGTTGGGACAGTCGCAAAACATTTTGGTCGCGCAGTTGAGTTCAACGTGGATTTCCAATCCGATGACCGCTTCAAATTCCATGGCTATTTTCCTCCCTCGCGCAGTTTCAGCAGGTGTTCGCCCAGGGAAAGCAGCCCCGCGTCGCTAAGCCTTGGGCCCGCAAGCTGCAGCGGCGCCTGCCCTTTGGAGGCGGGCGGCAGGACCAGCGCCGGCTGGCCCGTGACGTTGGCAAACGCCGTGCAGGCGAATTGCCGGTAGGTTTCGTCGAGCGTCGCCGGATTTGGGTCGGACGCGCCGCCGGAAACCGGAAGCGCCAGAAAATCCACCTCACCGGTCAGGTTTTTCATATCCGCGACCAGGCGCGCCCGGATGCGGCAGGCGTCTTCATACGCCGTGTAGCGCTGAAACTGGAAAAACGCGCCCTGAAACAGAAAGCTCTTCAAAAGTGTCCCGAAGGCCGCGCCGCGGGAGGCCAGATACATCTCGTTCCAGTTTTTGGCGCCCGGCGCGCGCTCGCCGTAGCGGACCGAATCGTAGCGGCCCGCGGCGGACGAGGCTTCCACGGAGCCGACGATTTTGTGAACCG
>MWEJ01000628.1 GCA_002071025.1 Verrucomicrobia bacterium ADurb.Bin070
CCCCGCCTCCTTTCACCGGATGCTTGCTTCCGGCAGCGCCTGCTTGATCCCTTCATCCAGCGGCATGCGGTCGGTTTCGGGCGTCAGCCCCGCCTCGGCCATCAGCCGCGCCAGTTCCGCGCACAGCGACGCCGCCACCGGCGCATACTTGGCTTTCGCGATCAGGTTGTGGCGCTCTTCCGGGTCAAACTCGATGTTGTACAGCTCCTCGAGGTGCCGGTCCGGCGAGCCGTCGCCGTGCGGGTAGCGTGTGTATTTCCACTGCTCGGTCCGCACGCAGCGCACATTCGGCGTGTACGGAAACTGCTTTTCGTAGTTGTACGCATAGAACCAGGAGCTGCGCCAGGAATCATCCCCCGCCCGCACCAGCTTGACCCACGAACGCCCGTGGCACTCCGTCAGCGCCGGCGCGCCGCACACCTGCAGCAGGCTGGGCGCCAGGTCGACCGTCAGCACCTGGCGCTCGACGACCACCGGCCGGTCGGCCGGCGTCAAACCCGGATAGCGCACAAGCTGCACGATGCGGATGCTGGGCTCGTGCGCCGTGCGTTTGTCGACCATCCCGTGCTCGCCGCTCAAGATCCCGTTGTCGCTCATGAACACGATGATCGTGTTGTCCAGTTCGCCGCTTTCCTGCAGCAGGCGGTAGAGGCGTCCGACACTCTCGTCCACCGAAAGCAGCGTCGCCCAGTAGGCCCGGTTCATGGCTTCGAAATCCTTGACCGCTTCGGGCGCGTCATCCGGGAAACGCTTGCGCCAGTCGAACAGCGGCCCGTAGATCCCGTGCCAGGTGTAGAGACGCTGCCGGATCCACGCCGGCTTGTCATCCAGCATGAAGGCGGTCTCGGGATAGGGCGTCCGCACCGCCTCAAAGGCGCGCGCGTGCTTCTCTTCCGGCACGTAAAAGCTGTGAGGCGCCTTGTGCCCGATCATCAGGCACCACGGCTTGCCGCCGCGCGGCCGCTTCAGCCACGTCTCCGCCATGTCGGTCACGACTGTCGTGTAGTAGCCCTTGACCGTCTCGCGCCGCTCGCCGTTGAAGCAGAACTCGGTGTCGAAGTACTTGCCCTGCCCCTTGTGCGTCACAAACCAGTTGAATCCCGGGCGCGGCATGTCGTTGTCCTCGCCCATGTGCCATTTGCCGATGTAAGCGGTGTCGTAACCTTCACCCTGCAGGACCATCGGGAAACTGCGGAACCCCTGCGGATACTCGGTGAAGTTGTCGATCACGCCGTGCCGGTGGGCGTACAGCCCGCTCAGGATGCTCGCGCGGCTCGGCGAGCAGAGCGCGGTGGTGCAGAAGGCATTGCGGAAATAGACCCCCTCGCGTCCGATCCGGTCGATGTTGGGGGTTTTCAGATGACGGTTGCCGGCCAGGCTCAACGCATCCCAGCGCTGGTCATCGGTCAGAATAAACAGCACATTCGGCCGTCGCGCCTCAGCGCCGCCCGCACACGCGGCCCACACCGCCATCCCTAAGCCTGCCACGTATCGCTTCATGTTTTCTCCCGTACACGGTTACGGATCATTGGACTTTCTTCTGCTGCCAGGCCGGCACCCAGTCGACCGACTCCGACCGGGCGGTATTCAGGTACTCGGCCA
>MWEJ01000629.1 GCA_002071025.1 Verrucomicrobia bacterium ADurb.Bin070
GATATCCCCGGCTGCGAGCAGGGCCATGTGCTGCGCATCCTGATGAATGCCGACCTCGGCAAGGCGATCGGTTATTTGGCCCCGCCGTCGGTGACGAGCGACGAAGAGCACGCGGCTGCCGCGCAGCGTCCCGTCGAGCCGCGCTCGGAAGATTACTGGCGCTGGCGGCTGCGCATGGCCGAGCAGCTCGCGCGCTGCGTGAAACGCGAGCGGTTCGGTGTCCGCGCCCTGTACCTCTTCGGCTCGACCGCCAACGCGACAGCCGGCCCCGGCAGCGACATTGATCTTCTGGTGCATGTGCAGGGGTCGCCGGAGCAGCTCCGCGACCTGACAGTGTGGCTGGAGGGGTGGAGCTTGAGTCTGGCTGAACAGAATTATTTGCGCACCGGTTATAAGACCGAGGGCCTGCTCGACGTGCATCTGGTGACCGACGAGGATATCGCGGCGCGCACCAGCTATGCGGTCAAGATCGGCGCGGTGACTGATCCGGCCTGGCCTCTGGCGCTGATGGACGACCCTGCGGACGAGTAAATGTGAAAAACCTGCTTTTTGATTTGGACGGCACGTTGATCGATTCGCGCGCCGACTTGGCGTGCGCGGTGAATCTCACGCGGCAGGATTTCGGCCTGCCGCCGCGATCGACGGCAGAGGTGGTGGCGTGTGTCGGCGAAGGCGTGCGCCTGCTGATTGCGCGCGCGATCCCCGAGCGGCCTGATCTCTGGGAGGCGATGCTGACGCGCCAGCGCGTGCATTATGTCGCGCACTGCCTGGACCATACCGTGCTCTATCCCGGTGTCGCGGAGACGCTGGAAGCCCTCTGCGCCGCAGGCTGGCGGCTGGCCGTCGTCACCAATAAGCCCGGCCCTGTCACGCGCCCGATCCTCGAAGGTCTCGGCATCGCGCGTTTTTTCGGTGCGGTGGTGGGCGGCGGCGACACGCCGGCGCTCAAGCCTGACCCGGCCCCGCTCCGTCTCGCGGCCGAGCGGATGGGCGTCACGCTGGACGCTGACGACTGGATGGCGGGTGACAACTTCACCGACCTTGAGGCCGGCCGGCGCACCGGCCTGCGCCGCTGCTTCTGCCGCTATGGCTTCGGTGAGCCGCGCGAAGAGACGTGGGATCTCGCGATCGACCGGATCGCGGACCTGCGGGGGCGTCTGCTGGAAACATAAAGGCGGTCCGCCGTAAGGCAGATCCGCCCGGAATGCTGACCGGTCAGCCCGCCACCCGGCGTGCCTTGGAGAGCGGTGGAAAAGTGTCTCTGAAAAGGCCGCTCCCTACCCGGTCGAACACAGTCTGCTTTTTATCATGAGCGCATGAGCCGGGTGTGGCCGTCCCGTGAGATTCATGCGAGGAGCCGGTTCAACCGTTGCGAAGCCGGGCGGCGCGTTCCACCTGTTCCGCGTAGCGCTGGACCGCTTCGCGCGGTTTAAGCTCCAGGGCGCGTTTGAGCAGCGGCAGCGCCTCTTGATAGTTGCCGTTTCGCACAAGCAGTTGGGCATGGCGCAGGCGGGCATCCGCCTCAAAGGATTCGAGGGCCTCGGCCCGCTCGAAATAGAAAACCGCTTTTTCCATGTTGTCGGCCGCGTAATGCTGCCCC
>MWEJ01000630.1 GCA_002071025.1 Verrucomicrobia bacterium ADurb.Bin070
GCTGCGTTGCGTCCTCGACCGCGAGCGCCTCCAAAGCCCAGATGAGCGGATAGAGGCGCTCGTGGTACCAGAGCCGGGAGAAATAGAGCCCGATGGGCGACGGATTGCGGATGGCTTCCAAGCCACACGCCACCAGCCAGACCCGACCGCGACGCGCCGCATCGCCCCCCCCTCCCGCCGCCTGCCAACGCAATCACGGCCAGCGCCGTTTCTTCTGCTGTCGCGCGGGCCCCGGCGCTCCAGCCGCCATCCGGATGCTGCGCCTGCACCAGCCAACACTCGCCTGCCGCCAGCATCTCCGCTGCCTGCGCAGCCCTGCCCGCCGCGGCCAGCGGCATCCGCGCGGCGCGCAGCGCATCAACCACCCTCGCGGTCCCCACGACAGGATTCCTGCCGTGCTCCGCATCCTGGTGGCCGAACCAGAGCGGCAACCAGCAGCCCGCCGCGTGCTGTTCCCGTTTCAGATAGTCCGCCGCCCGCCGCATCGCGGCATCGAGGCGGCGTCTGTCCCGATGCGAGACGGCCTCGTCATCACGCCAGGCTGCCCACGCCGCCAGCGCGTGCGCGCTGATGTCCGGACAACTCCGGTCAAACGGCAGCCGTCCCCAGCCGCGGCAGAACGTCGGCACGCCGCCGTCGCGGTTCTGCAACGCCAGCAGCCAGCGCAGGCCGGCGCGCACGGCAGGTTTCAGGTTGACTGCGCACCCCTCATCCTGCACCCGTTTCAGCGCCACCAGCGCACCGGCCGTATCATCGGCATCCGGCACGCCGCCCGGCAGATCGGTCCACGGCCACCCTCCCGGCGCCGCGCCGGTGAACGGATGACGGTGCGCGGTCTGGGCCGACAACAGCCAATAGGCGATCCGCTCCAGCTCGGCACGTGCCAACCGCGTCGCACCGCCAGGAAGAACCTCGCGGGCAGCGATCACCGCTCGCGTCGCCAACGACGTCATCCAGACCCGCAGATTGGAGTCGATCGCCCAACTGCCGGTCGGGCGCACCGACTGACGCAGAAACGCGCGGCACTTTTGAGCGACAGGATGGTCGCCAAAGCCGGCGTGACGCAAGGCGAGGCAAACAAACGCGGTCAGCGGAATTGCATCCAGAAACCCGCCATGCGCAGGTTGCAGCCGCTCAAGGCACCGCAACAACGCGCCGCCCAGCCAAAGTCCCCACGGCCATCGGCCGCGCGCGCGCGCCGCGCACAAATGCCGGCACAAGCCGACCGCAATCAAGGCCGGCATCGCATAACTCACCACCTGCAGCCTGAGAAAGCGGTAGAAGGGTTGGGGCAGCAGGGCCGCCGCAAAGGGAAGCGGCGGAACACGCAGCCACGCCTCCACCGTGTGGTCACACATCGCGAGAAACGCCAAGATTGGCACGGCAAAGGTCCGGTCATCGCCGTACACCTCGCGCAGTGCGCACACGATCCGCTCCGGCGTCGCGGTCCCGCCAAGACGCGCCGCCAGCCAGGCATCAGCCCCTGCCATAGCCGCCTCGCACGCCGGGCCGCCCGCCGCGCCGCACCGTTTCAGCGCGCGCAGAGCACCCAGGCTGATCAGGCTCGCGCTCAGGTTTGACCCGCTC
>MWEJ01000631.1 GCA_002071025.1 Verrucomicrobia bacterium ADurb.Bin070
TGCCTTTGCCATCAACACGGGCGATCTGGTGGGGGGCGTGGACACGGTGCCGCCTGAAAAGGCGCAGGCGCAGTATGACCGCTATCTCGCGGCGGCTGCGGCCTTTGAGCTGCCGCTGTTCCATCTGCCGGGCAATCATGAACACGTGGCCTTCAACACGCCGAATCCCGACACCTCCCATCCCCTTTACGGCAAGGGCCTCTACCGCCGCGTGTTCGGCCCTCCCTACTACTCGTGGGCGTGGGCCGGGGTGCACTGCGTGGCGTTGGACGGCACGTCGCTGCCGTATCAGGAGCGGCTGGGCACCAACCAGCTCGCCTGGCTGGCGGCGGACTTGAAGCGGGTGCCGGCCGACCGACCGATCCTGCTCTTCTGTCACCAGTCGCTGCCGTCGTTGCGCGATGCCAAGCAGGTGGCGGCGCTCTTGAAAGACCGGCGCGTGCTGGGCGCGTTTTGCGGGCATCTGCACCGGACCTTCACCACGCGCCTGGACGAGATTCCCGTGTATCACAGCGGCGCGATGAGCGGCGCCTGGTGGAGCGGCCCGAATATCGACGGCACGCCGCAAGGGTTCCGGGTGGTCCGGGTGAAGGGGGCGTCACTGACGACGGCGTACTTCAGCCGCGAGGGCGACACGCCGATCTCGATCATGGCGCCGCTGGCCACCGAGGTCCAGGTTGGCGAGGTCGCTTTCGAGGCGGTTGTGCTGGATTTCGGCCGTGAGGTGGCGCTGAGCGCGGCGTTTAACGGTCAGCCGGTGGCGCTGGCTCAAGACGGACGGGATGAGCTGTGGTCGCGCTGGCGCGGCACGATGGACACGCGGCAGGCGTTTGACGGCGACCGCGCGCTTTCGTTCACGGCGCGGCAGGGGGAGGCGGTCAGCCGTTATGCGATCCGCTACCTGGTTGAGAACGGGCGCCCGCAGACGTACCAGGCCGCTGCGCCGGCCACGCTCGCGATGCAGGTGCGGGGGGTCGACGGCGCGAGTCCGGTCCTCTTCAACGGCGAGCCGTGCGGGATGATTCCGGCCGGGACCACGAATGAATGCGTGCTGACCTTCCCTGTTGATGCGACGCGGCTCGCCAAGCTGAACCGCGTCACGATCCGCGCGGGCAAACTGGGGCGCGACGGCGACCGCTTCAGCGTCGGGCCGGTCTGGCTCGCCTACGCCGGGAAAAAGCTGCACGATCTCCGCTACGCCTCGTTTGAGCGTCATGCGGTCGCGGGTCAAGATCCCGCCCGAGCCGAGAAGGTGCTGTATTTCTGCCTGCCCTGAGCCGGGCGCGAGAACGTGCATGTTTTCCGGAAAGTATGCAATTGCTGGAAGAGGCCGGAAGCGTTACGTTATTCTGAAATCAGGAAAGCAAACGGGAGGGAACGATGAAACGACGGGATTTCATGAAGGCGGCGTTGGGAAGTGCGGCGGTGGCCGGCATTGCGCCCGGGGCGTTTGGCCAGGGCGCGCCGTCCAACACGGTGCGTGTGGCGGTGATGGGGTGCCATGGCAAGGGGCGCGGGTTCAGCCTGATGAAGACGCTGTCGGGCCTGCCGGGCGTGGAGATCGCGACGGTGTGCGACGTGGACGCG
>MWEJ01000632.1 GCA_002071025.1 Verrucomicrobia bacterium ADurb.Bin070
ACTGGCGGATGCGGGCGGGCTCCGTTTCAATGCCGAGGTGCGCGAAGCCATGGCGCGGATCGAGGCCGGCGAAGACCCGGAACGGATCGATGAGCAGTTCAGCGAGGTGTTCGACACCGACAATCCCTTTGAAGCCGGCGACGCGCCGGAGGCCTCTGTGTCGGCGCGCGCGTGGTTGCGGAAGCTGCGCGGGCCTGCGCGTGATCCGAACTGGTATGACTTGATGCCGGATCGCGGCGATGAGGGGTCTCAGTAAGCAGGTCAGGAATAAGGGGCGGCATGAAATGGGGAACGATCAGCATGTGGGCGGTGGCCGGCTGCGCAATGGCCGGGCCGGCGACGCTGCGTGAACAGGTCGAGCGACTCGTTCCGGAGCAGGTGGCCGCGGCGGTGCGCGCGCAGGCCGGCGCTCCGCAGGGGGACGCGCCGGATTGGGCCGGAACCCTTGCCGCGCGGCGCGCGGCGCTGCTGGAACGGTTCGATGAGGCGGTGGCGCGCGCGTGGCTGGGTGAGGTCCGCCAGCGGCTGCTGGCCCCGGAGGCCTTTGGCGTGGCGCACGTCGCGGTGGTACGCCGGACGCACGGCAACCTGGCGCAGCCCGCGAATTGGGCCGCCGTCCGCGAGCTGAACCTCAAGGGGCTCACCAACGAGATCGCGGTGTTGACTGGCTTGCGCGGCGAGCCGTCGGTCCGGCCGCTCTATCAGCCTCCGCCAGAAACGTTTGCCGGCGAGATGGGCCTGCATTGGGACGCGCGGCGTTTGATCTTTACCGAGCGGGCGCCCGGCCGCCCCTCACGGGTTAAGGAATTGACTTTGGCGGACGGGCGGGCGGTCGAGCTGCCGTTGATCCCCGATCCGGATGTGGACAATTATGCCGGCTGTTACCTGCCGGATGACTCCCTGATCTTTCTGTCGACGGCGACCTTCATCGGGGTGCCCTGCGTGCGCGGCAGCTCTTGGATCGCGCATCTTTACCGCTGGTGGCCGGCGAGCGGCACGATCCGGCGTTTGACCTTTGACCAGGAGCACAACTGGCATCCGACGGTGCTCGATGACGGCCGGGTGCTCTATCTGCGTTGGGAATACAGCGACATCCCGCACTACGCGGCGCGCCTTCTGTTTACCATGAATCCGGACGGCACGGGGCAGCGCGCCTTCTATGGCAGCAATTCGTACTGGCCCAACGGCGTCTTCTTCCCGTGTCAGATGCCGGGCGACCCGTTGCGCGTGGCGGGGATCGTTTCCGGCCATCACGGCGTGCCGCGAATGGGCGAGCTGGTGGTGTTCGATCCGGGACGGGGCCGCTTCGAGGCTGACGGCGCAGTGGCGCGCGCGGGGTCGCCGAATCGCGCGGTCAAGCCGGTGATTCTGGATAATCTGGTCGATGCGTCATGGCCGAAGTTTTTGGATCCTACGCCCATGACGCGCGACGCCTTCCTGGTCGCGGCTCAGCCGGGGCCGAACGCGCTGTGGGGACTCTATTACGCCGATCTGCACGGCAATCTGCTGTTGCTCCACGAAGATCCGCAGTGGGCGGTACTCGAGCCGGTTCCGCTTGTGCCGCGCGCGCGGCCGCCGCAGTTTC
>MWEJ01000633.1 GCA_002071025.1 Verrucomicrobia bacterium ADurb.Bin070
CACCAAGACCGAGCTGAAGGCGCAGAGCGACGCGCTCAAGCGCTTCCAGCGTTTTCTGCCGATGCTGCAGCTCAAAAAGCAGCAGTTGCAGGCGGAGATCGCCGCCATCACCGCGCGGATCGACGAGGTGTCGGCGCGCGAAACCGCCGCGCGGCGTGACCTGTCCGCATGGGTCGCGCTCTTCGCTGAACCCGGCAAGCCGCTCGACGCGCTGGTTCATGTCGAGCGTGTCAACACCGGCACCAGCAATATCGCGGGCGTGACCATCCCGGTCTACAAAGGCCTCGAGGTCACGCGCGCGCCGCTCGACCTCTTTGACTCGCCGGCCTGGCACGACAATGCGGCCGAGACTCTGACCTCCATCCTGTCGCTCAAGGCCGAGCGGCTCGTGCTCGAACGCCAGCGCGAACTGGTCATCCGCGAGTTGAACACCACGTCGCAACGCGTGAACCTGTTCGAAAAGGTCAAGATCCCGGAGTGCAAAGAGAACATCCGGATCATCCGCATCGCGATCGGCGACGAGCAGACCGCCTCGGTCACCCGCGGCAAGATCGCCAAAGGACGTACCGGCCAGCCCCAAGAGGAGGATGCGGCATGATCGTTCCGATGAAACACATGACCCTGCTCTGCGTGGCCGCCGAACGCGAGGCTACACTGGAGCGTCTGCGCGAGCTGGGCGCGGTGCATCTTGAACTGGGCGGCGCGGCCGATTCCGACGCCTGCCGCCACGCGCAGAACCGGCTGGCGACCGCGCGCCACGCGCAGCAGATTTTGAAGGACGCGCTGGCCGGCAAGCCTGTCATCCCGACCGTCTCCGGCCCGCACAAGGCCCACGGCCACGAAGGCGGCAGCGCCCATCCCTTGTCTGCCCCTCTGCCTGAGATCGCGGGAGATGCCGAGGCGCACATCGCAGCCATCTGCCAGTTGGCCGACCTGCGCCAGGCGCTGGCAAACGAGGCCGAGCGGCTCGTGCGCGAGATCGCGCGTGTCACGCCGTTTGGCACCTTCGACACCGCTCTGCCCGCGCGGCTCGCCGCACAAGGCGTGACGGTGCGCCTGTTCAGTGCGCCGGCCGCCGCCGTGCTGACGCCGGGCGAAGGCGCCATGATCCACACGCTCAGCGCCGACGCCCACACCGTCTGGGGCGTGATGATCGGACCGGGCGACCTGCCCGAAGGTTGTGTGCCCGCAGCGCTGCCGGAAACCCCGCTCGACCTGCTGCGCGAGCAGCACGAAGCGGCCCGCGCGCGGATCGGCCAGATCACCGAGCGCCTGTGCCACGCCGCCCGTCATGCGGGCAGCGTGCAGGCCGAAACCGACCGCCTGAGCGAGCTGAGCCTGTTCGCCACAGCAGCCGCCGCGATGCAATCCGCCGGCGCGGTGGTCTGGATCACCGGCTGGCTGCCGGCCGACCAAGAGGCCGAGCTGCGCGAGACCGCGCGCGAAAACGCATGGGGCCTGCTGGCGCGTGATCCGACGGCGGGCGAGACGCCGCCCACACTGCTGCGGCCGCCGCGCCTCTTCCGCCCGGTGCTGGCGCTCTTCGAAGGGCTCGGCATCTCGCCGGCCTACACG
>MWEJ01000634.1 GCA_002071025.1 Verrucomicrobia bacterium ADurb.Bin070
AATCTGCGCTCTCACCGCGCGCTTCCGCTCCCATCTCCCTGCCGCTTAACCATCAACTATCTTGAATCCCACCCGGTGCTGGGCAGCCGGTTCGGCGGCGGGTTCCTGCTCGGCGCAACCGACACCTATCACCTGCACCGCGGCAACATCGGCGCCCCCCTGCCGATCAGCTACATGTTTCCGGAAGCCACGATCTTTACCGGATACCTGCCAGACGCCCTGTGGCGCGGCGAAACGCAGATCGACCGCCAAGCCCGCAACGGGCGCACGACCGGCCTGTCCGGCGCCTTCCACCTGGTGTCGCTGATCGCCACCAATACCGCCACGGACGGCCTGACCGCCGGCCGTTTCGCCAACGACCGGCACTTCAACGGACAGGGCGGCGGACAAAGCCTCGCCGAGGTCGCGGTCTTTGAGGATATCCTGACCCCCGCCGAACGCGATGCGGTCGAGAGCTACTTGACCGACAAATGGTTCCGCGGCCCCGACCTGCGCATCCTAGAGATCGCGGGCACCGGCAGCGTGGGACGGGCCGACAGCGGCACCCTGCGCGTGAACGTCCTGACCGGCACGGGTCAGGTGCTGGCAGAGGGCGCGGTCGAGGCCGACACCGTCAAGCTCGCCGGTGCGCTGGACCTCGCAGGCGAAGGCGCGTATGCGGTCGGGCTGCTGCGCGGCGCCGGCACGCTGACCGCCAGCGCGCCGATCCTGCTGGAGCATGTCGGCCTCTACCGCGAGGCCCTCACGCTCGCCGCTCCGCTGATCGGGGCGTCGATCGACACCGTGTACGGCCAGGGCGCGCTGACCTTGGACGGCGGCATCGGGTTCAGCAACGTGCGCGTCGGCGACGCCATCGCCGTCACCAACGACGGCACCGCACTCGCGGTCGGCTGGCTCTCCGGGCAGGGGACCTTCAATAGCTCCGGATGCGGCGCGTTGACGGTCGAGACGCTCCAGATGACCAACGTGACACTGACCGTGCAGGCCGGCGCGAATCCGATCGCCGTCGGCACGCTCGACAGCAACGTGGGCAGCGTGATCCTTCAGACCACCGATACGATTGAAATCACCGCCCTGACCGGCAGCGGCACAGTGCGGTTTGACGCCGCCGCATCCGTCACCCTCGGCGATGTATCGGGCTTCAGCGGCACACTCTACCTCAACGACTGCGGACCGGTCGAGATCCTCGGTCCGGCCGGCGACAAGGCATGGGCCGGACTGACCGTGGTCGGCAATGCCCAGCTCACCGTTCCCGGCGCGAACCTGACGCTCGGCCGGCTCTACGGGCGCGGCACGCTGACCGTGACCAATGCGCTCACCGTCACCAGCCTTTCCATGACCGCAAACCTCACCGTCAACGACGCGGGGACAGAGCCCTGGATGCTGACAGACATCACCGGCCCCGGTACCCTGACCCTGAACCGGCCCTACTATGCACCGGTCATCACCCTGTCCGGCGCGCAGGTGGTCACCCTCGGCCTCTCCAACCGCGTGGAACGCGTCAGCGGCACCGGCACGCTGAATGTCCCGGCCGGCGCCTTCACGATCGACACGCTCGCGCTCGGCGGCACGATC
>MWEJ01000635.1 GCA_002071025.1 Verrucomicrobia bacterium ADurb.Bin070
ACGCGGCGGCTGGGGCGGCATCGTGGCCGCCCGCGACGGCACGCTGGTCGTCTTTCAATCGCCCGGCGGCGGCACTTGCCGGCGCAGCCGGGATGGCGGCCGGTCCTGGGATGCGGAAATTCTTATCGCGCCCGACGCGAAGGGCGGCAACGCGCTGGTGGACGAGACCAGTGGCGATGTGCTCTACGTCAATCCCTGCGCGGGCTGGCTGTTCCGCAGCCGCGACCATGGCGCCACGTGGTCGCGCGAAACGTGCGAGCTCCGGCCCGACGGCTTCGGGCTGAAGCCGGGGCTGGAAGGTGTCGGTGCGATGCAGGCCGGCATCACGCTCGCGTTCGGCGCGCGTAAAGGGCGTCTGCTCACGCCGGCCCGCATCATGGGGCCCAAGAATTCGAACGATGTGCCGTGGCGTCCGTATCACTACAGCACCGCGCTCTTCAGCGACGACGGCGGCAAGGTGTGGCAGACCAGCAAACCGTTCCCGGTGATGGGAACCGGCGAAGCCACACTGGCCGAACTGTCCGACGGGTGCATCCTCTATAACTCGCGCGAGCACATGAGCCCCGGCAACCGCTACTTCGCATGGAGCCATGACGGCGGCGAGCTGTGGCTCAACCCGTCGCGCAGTCCGGACTTGCCCGACGGCGTGCGGGGTTCCTCTTACGGGTGTATGGGCGGCATGCTGCGCCTGCCGATCGGCGGACGCGACATTCTGATTTATAGCAACCTCGACACCGACGCCGGCGAAATGCCGCGCCAAATCGGGGCCTCCACCAGCAAAGGACGCGAGAACGTGAGCGTGTGGGCGAGCTTCGACGGTGGTGCCTCGTGGCCGGTGAAACGCCTGGTGTTTGACGGCCCGAGCGCCTATTCCAACCTGGGGGTGGGGCGCGCCGGAACACCGGGACAAGGCCGGATCTTCCTGGTCTTTGAAGCCGGCGCCAAACAGTGCTACGAATCGGTGCGGATCGCGGCCTTCAATCTGAGCTGGCTGCTGGACGGACGCGACGCGTCCGGCTATTTACAAAAAGCGCCTTTAGAGAAATAACATGAGTACTCGTTTTGTGCGGGGGCTGTTGGCGGGCGCGTTGTGCGCTTTGTCTGCCGGTGCGGAAGAAGCGGCCTTCATCAAGGCCGGCAAGGCGCTGGGACTTTGCGTGACGTCCCCTGACGCGACATGGGAGGAAACGGGCGGCACAGTTGTGCTGCGACATCCTAACGCGCTGTTTTACGGCAACCGCATTCCGGAGGGGAACGATATCGTCGTCCGGCTCAGGATGTCGGTCGAAGGGCTTGAGCGTTCGGCCGCCTCCGTGGTCATCGATGAGCGTCATCACATCGGGCTTGAGGGCGGATCGGGCAAGATGTTCATGCAGGGACAGTTGTTTGCCGGCGAAAAGCTTGAACGTGAGCCGCCTGAGGGCATCCGTGGCGGGAAAGTGTTTGATTTGATTATCGCGCGCCGCAACGGCGAGCTGAGCGTGACGGTCGCGGGCGAAACGGTCATTCGCGCGCGTGACGGCCGCAAGGCGTTGGGCTCCGTCGCCTTGCGGCCTTGGCGCAGCGTCATGAAA
>MWEJ01000636.1 GCA_002071025.1 Verrucomicrobia bacterium ADurb.Bin070
CCTCGTCCTCCAAGTCCAGCGGCAGCGCCGTCACCTCGCCGCCCCCGGCGCGCAGCGCCTCGGCCACCTTCTCCAACTCGGCGACGTTCCGCGACGCGATCACCGTCACGGCGCCCGCCTCCGCCAGCGCCTCCGCGAGCTGGCGTCCGTACAGTCCGGCCCCGCCTGTCAGCAGCGCCACCTTGCCCTTCAGCGAAAAACTTTCCAGCACGTTCATACCATGACCTCACTTCCGCCGCGCGCGCGGCTCTCGATCCCCGCGATCACCAGCCGCATCAACTCCACAGTGTGGCTGAACGGATACGGGCGGACGCCGCTCCGCAGATACCCGATGAACGCCGCGAGCTGCGCCTTGAAGGACGCGAACGTGTCTTTCGTCACGACCGTCGCGTTGCCGGACGCGCCGCACAGCGTCATGGCACCGCCGTAGACGATGCCGGTGCCGCAGGCGATCACTACGTCCGCGCCGCTGTTGTGCTTCAGGTGCACCACATTGCGCTCAGGCGAACCGGTGTTGCGCACGGACACATAGCCGGGGCCGATGATGCTGTAGACCGCCTCGAGCGCGTGAATGCCGTAGGTCTCCCACTTTTTTGCCATGGGCATGGCGATGAACCGCCACGCGCCCAAAGGCGCGTTGGGAGCCTGATACGGCGCGTATTCAGCGGCATAGCGCGTGGAACTGGATGACTGGATCGCCGCGCCGTCCGCCACCCAGCGCTGGAACTGCGCCAAATCCGCGGCGTTGTCGCACAGCGGTTTGTCAATGAAGAGCGGCACACCCGCCTCCACAAAGGGACGCGCGCGCCTCACATGCTCGCCGCCGATGTCGGTCGCGATCAGCACCGCGTCGACCGCGCCGATCAGCGCTTCCGGCGTCTCCGCGACGTGCGGAATCTGCGACAGCGCCGCCACATGCTCCGCGTCGCTGCGCGCGTCGCAGAACACATGCGTGACGCGCGCGCCCGCGATCCCGAACGCTTCGGGCGGCTGGAGGTTCAGATAGCCCGGAATGCCCGGGAAAGGGCACTCCGCCGTCATGCGCGTGCGGTCATAACCGTTCAAGATCGCGCTCCACGAATAGGGGTGCCCGTTGCCTTCGGTCATGCCGATTACACCCAGCCGGATGTTATCCGCGTCTCTCACCAATGCGGTCATAAACTCCTCATTCCTAACTCCTAAATCCTAATTTCTGCCCCCGCCACACCAGCCCCTCGATCCCTGTTTTTTTGTTGGGGAACACCACGCTCACCGCCAGCGCGACCACCAGACAGGTGACGATGCCGATCGCGCCATAAAGGAGCAGGTGCGGTTTCCAGGGCAGGGGGGCTGCGTCCAGCCCGATGCACACCACGTAGTTCGCAGCCAGTCCGCACAGTGCGGCCGCCGCGCCGACGCGCGGCGCGAAAATGCCCAGCATGAAGAGGCACGCCAGGCCGCTGGTCAGAATACCGATGAATTTCAGGAACTGGTCATAGACCGCACGAATGTCGATATTAGCCAAGATCAGTGCGCCCGCCATGCCGGCCAGGCCGACCGCCACGGTGCAGCCCTGCGCGATGCACACCTGCGCG
>MWEJ01000637.1 GCA_002071025.1 Verrucomicrobia bacterium ADurb.Bin070
AAATACCGATACATCGTGGGCGGGGCGCAGAAGGTCGTGACCCCGTACTTGACCAGCACATCCAGCACGGCGCGCGCGTGAAAGCGCGCCATGTCATACACCATCACCGCGCTCCCGACCATCCACTGGCCGTAGATCTTGCCCCACGCCGCTTTGGCCCAGCCGGTTTCCGCGATGGTCAGATGCAGGCCGCCCTCAACACACCCCTGCCAATATTTGGCGGTGACCAGGTGTCCGAACGGATAGAAGAAATTGTGGCGCACCATCTTGGGCATGCCGGTGGTACCGGAGGTGAAGTAGAGCAGCATGATGTCGCCGGCACCGGTCTGACGCGCGCAGTCTGCCTCGTCCAACGTGTCGGGTGCCGCCGCCATGCGGGCATCGAAATCCAACCAGTCCCCGCAGGCGCCGCGCGCCCCCACTACGGCGCGCAGGCCGATCTCGACCTCTGCGGCCGCCTGATCCACCGCCTCGCGCAGCGAGGGCTCGTCCACCGCGACGATCGCCTTCACACTGGCGGCCTTGACCCGGTACGCCACATCCTTCTTCATGAGCTGCGTCGTCGCGGGAATGGCGATCGCGCCCAGCCTGCAGAGCCCCAGCAGCGCGAACCAGAACTCGTAGCGCCGCCGCAGCATCAGCATCACGGCGTCGCCCTTGCCGATCCCCATCGCCTTAAAAACATGGGCGGCGCGCATGCTTTCGCGCGCGATCTCGGCCATCGTGAAGACCCGCTCGCCCCCTTGGTCGTCGCACCACACCAGCGCACGACGGTCAGGGTCTGCTGCCGCGATCTCGTCAACCACATCGAACGCAAAATTGAAGCGTTCCGGCACGTCCACCGCGAACGTGCTGCAAAATTCCTCTTGCGAGGCGAAGGTGTCCTTGTTGAGCCAACGGCGCGTCATCGGTCGCTCCTTTGTCGTTAGGCGGTGATCACTGCAAGGAAGGTGGCGGTCTCGCTGCCGTCGGCGCGCATGCCGTGCGGCACCGTCGCGTTGAAATAGATGCTGTCGCCGGGTTCCAGCAGCAGCGTATTGTCGCCCACGGTCAGACGCAGCCGTCCGGACAGCACGTAATTGAACTCCTGTCCGGGATGCGTGTTGAGGTGGGTCTCGCTGAGGGTCGGCTCCACCGACACGATGAAGGGCTCCATCACCTTGCCGGCAAAGCGCGCGCCCAACGCCTCGTAGTGGTAGACATGGCGGCGCTCGATGACCGGCCCCGTCCCCTTGCGCGTCACATGGAAGGTCTTGGCATGGGCGTCGCCCCCGGTCAGCAGAGCTGTCACATCCACCTGATAAAAGGCCGCCAACACCGACAGGTAGCTCATCGGCACATCCGACTCGCCGGCTTCATAGCGCGCATACTCATCGGCGGCCACCCCTGTCTCGGAGGCGACAGCCTCCGGTGTCAGATCGGACGCATCGCGCAACCCCTTGATCCGTTCCGCTATCGATTGCCGTTGGTTGGCCATCTGTCCCTCCTTCGCTCCGCCGCTTCACACGTTCAGGTTTTTCTCCATCCACGCCTCCGCCTCGCTCAGCAGCAGGCGGTTCTTCTCAACCAG
>MWEJ01000638.1 GCA_002071025.1 Verrucomicrobia bacterium ADurb.Bin070
ATGAAGAGGATATTGGCGCTGGTGGCCGTAGCGATGTTGGGAAACGGCGCGCGGGCCGAGGTGCGGCTGGCGTCGCTGTTCAGCGATAACATGGTCGTGCAGCGCGAGACCTCCGCGACGTTCTGGGGCTGGGCACAGCCCGGCGAAAAGATCGCCGTCACCGCTTCGTGGGGCGCGACCTCGGCGGCCACGGCGGCAGCCGACGGCACCTGGAGGCTGAAGCTCAAGACGCCTGCGGCGGGCGGCCCGTTCACCATCACGGTCAAGGGCCAGAACACCATCGAGCTCAAGAATGTCCTCTCCGGCGAAGTCTGGCTCTGCTCGGGCCAGTCGAACATGGGCATGACGGTCAACAGCGTGACCAACGCGCAGATCGAGATCGCGGCGGCAGACTATCCGCAGATCCGCCTGCTCTCCGTGAACCTGACCACGGCGAACGAGCCGCAGAAGGAGTGCAAGGTGCGCGGCTGGGAACTCTGCGCCAGCAACACCGTCGGCGCATTCACGGCGGCGGGCTATTTCTTCGGCCGCAAGCTCCACAAGGACCTGAAGGTACCGGTCGGGCTGATCAACTCGTCTTGGGGCGGCACGTGCATCGAGGCGTGGACCTCTTGGGAGGTGCAGAAGGACGATCCCGCGATGCAGGCGCTCAAGAAGAGCTGGGACGAGCGCGACAAGACCTACACGCCGGAAGCGGACCGGAAGCAGTTCGAAGCCGCCAAGCAGGCGCTGGCCGCCTGGAACAAGGGCGACAAGAAGGCCAGGGCGCCGCGCCCGCGCCTGCAGGGTCAGCCGCGCAAGAGCCAGAACTATCCGGCGAACCTGTACAACGCGATGATCCATCCGCTCGTCCCGTTCGCAATCAAGGGCGCGATCTGGTACCAAGGCGAGGGCAACAGCGGGCGCGCCAAGGCGTACCGCAGCCAGATGGAGCGCCTGATCGTCAACTGGCGCACGCAGTGGGGCATTGACTTTCCGTTCTACTTTGTGCAGCTTCCGAATTTCATGGCGCCGTGGCAGAGCCCGGTGGAGGACGGCGGCTGGCCGCAGATCCGGGAGTCGTTCGCCAAGACCGCCAAGGAGGTGCCGAACACCGGCATGGCCATCACGATCGACATCGGCGAAGAGAACGACATCCATCCGAAGAACAAGCAGGACGTCGGCGACCGCCTCGCACGCGTGGCGCTGCGCAAGACGTATGGACTGCAGGGCTTCGCATGGAATGGCCCGGTGGCGGAGTCATGCACGTTTGCGGACGGGAAGGCCGTGATCCGCTTCGACACCGGCGGCGCGCCGCTCGCGGTCAAGGGCGGCGCCAAGCTCTTCGGCTTCGCGCTGACCGGCGAGGACGGACTGACCGTCCACGCCGACGCCGTCATCGCAGGCCCGGACACCGTGGTCGTCTCCTCGCCTAAGGTCCCGCAGCCGGCCGTAGTCCACTACGCGTGGGCCAACAACCCGGTCGGTGTCAACCTCGCGAACGCGGAGGGCCTGCCGGCCTCCCCGTTCCGCTTCGGCGAAAAATAGATCCACAACTGGAAAGCCAAGCACGCGATCCTCTGCTTCAAC
>MWEJ01000639.1 GCA_002071025.1 Verrucomicrobia bacterium ADurb.Bin070
CTGGAACGGCGGCGAATACTGGCCGCTCGGCTCGAACAGCGCCAACCGCACCTTCGGCGGCCTCACGCAGGTGACGGTCTCGACTAACGGCGCGGCCATCGACACGACATACCTGCTCCCGAACGCGGTCTACACGGTCAGCCAGTCGCTGGAGCATGACGCGGCGCTGGCCGACGCGGACGGCGGCTTCACCAAGCGCGGCGCGGGCACGCTCGCGCTCAGCGGCGCGAACACCTTCAACGGCTGGACGACGGTGGAAGGCGGCGCGCTGCGCGTGCGGAACGCCGCCGCGCTCTCATCGAACGTGAACGTGAAGGCGGGTGCCGCGCTGGACATGGATGGCACGGTCTACGACGTGGTCAATCTCTCCGGAACGGGCGCATCCACAAACGGCACGACGCGCGTGACGGGTGTTTTCACCATCGGCGAGACGAACAGCGCGGCCGGCGCGTCCTTCACCTTCGCCGACGTGACCTTCGCCAGCGGCTCGACCGTGAAATGCGACACGACCTCGGACGGTTCCGCAAACGACGCCTTCGTTGTGAACGGCACGCTCAGGTCCGAGGGCGTCGTGAATCTGGACTTCGGACGGACGGAGGAGAACCCGCTTTCTAAACCGTTCCTCATCAAGCTGGCGGATTTCGAAGCCTGCGAGGGCATCCGTTTCCGCGCCGTCAACATCGGCCTCCCGGGCTATCGGATCAAGACCCTTATCGAGAACAGCGCCGTCTATGTGACGCTAGCTCAGAACGGAACAGCCGTTTTGGTGCGGTAGGACATGCGGCAGGGACAAGCAACGCGCGATTGAGTATTGGAAATGACTGATATAGACTGCCTTTTGTGGTGGCAGAATATCCGGGAGATGACCGGTCATCGGTTTGACGGGGTGGCGTGGCATCTCTCGGATATCGGCCATTGGTTTGAGAGTTTCTTCATACCGGCCATCGTCTATTGGGCCATCGACCGGAAGACCGGCGTGTTCTGCAATCTGGCGCGGAACATGGCGCTGGTGTTCACGCAGTTCTTGAAGACCTCGATCTGCGCCTTTCGTCCGTGGGTACGCGACCCCCGTATCGTGCCGATCGCGGCGGCTCTGCCTTCGGCGACAGGCTTCTCGTTCCCCAGCGGACACACGGTCAATGCGACCAGTGTTTTCATCGGGTTGGCGATGTGCTGGAAAAACACGGCGTTCCGCTGGTTCGCCGTCATTTTTGTGGTGCTGATCGGCCTGTCGCGTAATTTCCTGGGGGTTCATACGCCGCAGGATGTTCTCGGCGGCTTTTCGGTGGCCGTTTTTGCGCTTTTGCTGATGTGCGGGATAGCGCATGCGCTGCAGCGGCATCCCGAGAGAAAAGGCGCGTGCCTGGCGGCCGGCGTGGCGGCCGGTGTGGCGCTGCTCGTCTTCTCAATGATGCGGGAGCCTGTCATCCGCACGACCATGCCGAAGATCGATTCATTCAAGATCGTGATCGACGATTACCGGTGCGCCGGATGTTGGCTAGGCTCGTTGATCGGATGGTATCTTGAGCGCCGGTTCGTTCGTTTTGAAACTGCGGGATTGCTTCTGT
>MWEJ01000640.1 GCA_002071025.1 Verrucomicrobia bacterium ADurb.Bin070
GCCACGCCGATCTGGCCCTTCTTCTCCTGTTCCGCCACATCGATGTTGGCTTGGTTGATGGCCTCAGCGGCGGCGCGGCGGCCGAGCGCGACGATATAGCCGGAATCGTCCTCGATGTCGCGGATGTTGACGTTGACCAGATGAAGGCCGATTTTCTCGAGTTCGCCGGAGACCGCCTCGTTGACCTTTGAGAGAAACGCCTGGCGGTCTTGGTTGATCTCTTCAATGCGCATGGTCGCGATCACCGCGCGCATCTGGCCGAGAATGATATCCTGCGCCTGGTCGCGGATCTGCTGGTCGTTGAGTCCCAGCAGACGGATCGCCGCATTCTCCATGACCCCGCGTTCGGTCGAGATGGCGGCGGTCACGGAGGTCGGCACCGTGACGCGGATGTTCTCGGACGAGAGGGCGCTCTTCAGGTCGATCGGCACGACAAACGGTTCGAGGTCCAAGTATTCATAAGCCTGGATCAGCGGCCAGACAAAGGCCGCGCCGCCATGGATGCAGCGCGCCACGCCGCTGCCGGTCTTGCCGTAGATCACGAGGATTTTGTTGGAGGGGCAGCGCTTGTAGCGGCGCGCGAACCCCATCAGCAGAACCAGCACCCCCACACCCAGCAGCAGGGCCAAGACGAGGCCGACCAGCCGTCCGCCGCCCCCCGCGCCATGCGCGACCTGCGCCAAGAACCCATTGAATGCCATGCCAGACATCATCATCCGCCTCACTTCCTGCATTTAACCGCGCGGCCTTTCGGCGACACGCACTTCGACCCGATTCCCAAACACCACCCGTTCGATCACGACCGCCGTTCCGGCCTTCACAGCCTGTCCGCCCGCCGCACGTGCCTTGACGTGGGTGACCACGCCGTTGACCTCGGTGCGGATCTCGCCCTCGCCGTCGGCGGGAATGTCCAAATAGACGGTGCCCGCGCCGCCGATCGCCGTCGCGATATTCAGCGTGCCGGTCTGAGCGAGCTTCGGCAACGCATACAGCAGCAGCGCCACGACCGCCATGCCTGCAATCCCCCACAGGCTGGCCAGGCCCACCGCAGCCTGCACGCTGCGGCCGTCGGCCAGGTACAGCGCACCGCCCCAACTGAAAAGCGTGAGAAAGGTGACAATGGAACGGATGCTGAGCAGCTTAAACGCGCTCATCGTCTCCGCCGCGTCGCCGCCGGACACATCGTCGGCCGTCACGTCGCCGTCCGCCAAGCCGTCACCGCCCAATCCGAACAGAGTGGCCGCCAACTGCCAGACAAACAGGACGCCGAAGAAGACAGCCGCGCTGAAGAATCCGCGATTCAGTGCTGAGAGCCCGTCCCACCATGCATACATACTTGCCTCCAGTCATTTCCTTGTCAGGGCTGAGAGAGTGATTCAGCACAATAAAGGATTGGGTGAGCATACTACACCCTCCTCCCGAGCGCCAAGGCAAAAGCGCGGTTTGACGCGGAAACGACGCGCCCCTCTTACTCGCGCCTTCTTTCCTGTCTTCAGGGCGCGTCAGGCCCTGTTCCGTCTGCGGCAAAGGCGACCTCGCGTCCCTTGAATTTCAGGCGCAACGCA
>MWEJ01000641.1 GCA_002071025.1 Verrucomicrobia bacterium ADurb.Bin070
GTCCAGACACGGAAACGACCGTGTGGTCTGGCGGTTCGACCCGCTCCTTCTGACGGATTCGCTGACGCCGAGGGTGTTGCTCGATCGGATTGAGCGGATCGGCGACAGGATCGTGCCGCACACTCCTCGCCTCGTCTTCAGTTTCATCGACATCCAAGCCTACGCCAAGGTCGCGCGGAACCTCGAAACGGCGGGAATACGCGCACGCGAGTTCGAAAGGGAAGAGATGCTTGAGGTGGCTGCGGGTATCGTGCGGCTCGTAAAGGGCTGGGGCGTTTCCGCCGGAACATGCGGTGAGGCGGACGACCTTCCCTGCATCGAACACAACCGTTGCGTGGATGACCGGCTGATGGTGAAATGCTTCTCGGACGACGAGGTGTTGATGAGATTCATTGGGGCGGAGCGCGTGGAGCCTTCTCTCTTCGATCATGCTCCCGTATGGAAGGACCCACGTAAGCCGAAAAAAGACTCTGGACAGCGCGCCGCCTGCGGCTGCATCAGGAGCAAGGACATCGGCGAATACAACACTTGTCCTCATTTGTGTCACTATTGTTACGCCAATGCCAGTAGCGCAACAGCGATTGCGAACTGGGAGCAGCACCTCGCACGCCCAGATGCAGACAACATCACTGGAAAATTTTGCGAAAAGGCGTTGCCGTTCTCGTCCCACCCTAACTCATAGAACGCCCCCGCGTCCGGACGCCAGAATCGCCTTCGCATGCGCCGAGAGCACGCCGCGAGGATCGCGGGCATAGGCTTCAAGCGTTTTCCGGGCGAGGCCCTCGTGATCGCCGCAGGCCCAGAGAGCCCGGGCCAAGGCGAGTTCCTTGATGCAAGCGTCCATTTCGGAACCCAGCCCGTAACCGCCCAGCGGCGGAAGATCGGTTGCCTTCTCCACCGCATGGGCTCCGAACGCCTTTAATTTTTCGGCCAGGGCGGGCGCGGCCTCCGGATCGCCCAGCGCCTCGAGGGCCAGTGTCGGACCGCGCACGGCAAGCATCGAGGCGCCGGGTTTGACGCCTGAGAGCGCTTTGAGCAGCGGCGCCAGGGCCGCTCTTGCTTTCGTGCGGCCAAGGGCGATCATATAGCCGATCATGGGCTGCCCCCCGCCGCCGAACGCGCCTGCGCGGTCGAAGGTGATGATCTTTCGCCTTCCGGAGACGATTTCGGCAAGAATATCAGCACCCGCCGCGTCTCCCAGGAACCCCAGCATCACGGCGTAATTCTGCTTTTCCACGTCCGTGGCAGCAGCCGTGAACGCCCCCCTGACGAGCGGCAAGGCGCGCGCGCGGTTCTCGGGACGGTACACGACATGCGTTCCGGTGAAGTCGCGCCCCATGGCCTTGACCGCCGCCGCAAGCACCGCGTCGGAGGTCACATCGACATCCTGTTCCCAGGTGAGGGTTTCGGGCCGGAGGATCTTGAGTTCAACCAGTTTTTTGCGCAGCGCAGCACGATCAACGTTGCGGAATTCGCCGCCCTTACCGGCCGCCATCGCCGCAGCCGTGCCCACGGCGTATCCCATGTTCATGAGATCGGCCTGCATGCGTATCATCGGCAGGAC
>MWEJ01000642.1 GCA_002071025.1 Verrucomicrobia bacterium ADurb.Bin070
GCGAGATCGGGCGTGTCGCGCACCAGCGCGGCGAGCCGGGCCAGCGGACGGTCGATCCGCGCGCAGTCGTCGATCAGATACGAGAGATCGTGCGGCGAGAGCGCGCCGCCGACCGCCTGGTTGAGATCGGCGAGGATCGCGCGGATGGCGAGGTCCTCGCGCGCGGTGTACCGGCCGTCGACCCGGGCCAGTTCATACAGCGACGCGGCGGTGACGGCGATCAGACGCTGCGCCTGTTTCTGCGGCGTGGGCGCCTTGCGGTCCACGAGGAAATGGCCGGCGGCCGCGCCGGCCACCGCGCCCCAGGGACCGAGGAACGAGCCGATGCTGCCGCCGATCATTTTACCTTGCCAAGACATATTGAAAATGTGGGAATCGCTAAATGAGAGAGCGGGTGGGGTGTCGGTGTCAGGGAGTTGGGACGAGGTGGACGGCGTGCCCGCCGTTCGCGGCCATATCGGCGGAGAGGGTGTCGGCGGCGGTCACGCGGCGCGTGGCGCAGGTGACGCGCGTGCGGTCTGAGCCATCCGGCGCGCTGTCGCTGTAAAGGGCGGCGGTGTAGGTTTTGCCGGGGGTGAGGAACGAGAGAGGGATCTCCAGCGTGCGGCGTTCAAGGGCGTTGATGGTGCCGATAAACCAGGCATCGCCGCTACGCCGCGCGATCGATGCGTACGCGCCGATCCGGCCGTGCAGCGCGCGCGTGTCATCCCAGACCGTCGGCATCTGGCGCCAGAAGTCCAGCTCCGGTTCGCCTTTATACATGCCGGGGTTGTCATACCAGAAGAGGAATTGCCACGGGCTGTAGGTGACGACGCCCAGCGCGAGCTGATGCGCCCGCGTGTTCTTGACGCGCCCGTTGTACCAGCACGGCGTGTAGTCGCCGGGACCACACAGGTAACGGGTGAAGGGCAGCGCGCAGTTGTGCGGCGCGGCCGGCATCTCTTCGTTGCCGCGGATGCCTTCGACGGTCATGACGTTCGGCCAGGTGCGCTGGTTGCCGGTGAGGCGGTACTCGTCATGAATGTCGATCATCATGCGCGCTTCGCCGGCTTTGCGGATGGCGTCCGAGAGCCAGGTCGTCCACTTTTGGCTGCCGACGTTGACGAAGCCGTACTTCATGCCGACGATGCCCCACGAGGTATAGAGCGGCAGCAGGTCGTCCAGACGGCGCTCCAGTTCGCGACGATTGACGTAGACGATGACACCGACGCCGTTCGTCTTGGCGTAACGGATGACCTCGGGCAGGTCCAGCGGCCCTTTGGAGCGTTTGGGGTCGAGCGTAACCGTACGCGCGTCGGAGGCGTCATCGTACTCGTGGCCGTACCACCCCGCGTCGAATTCGATGTACTGCAGGTTCATGGTCTTGGCGAAATCGACACACGCCATGCCGCCTTTGGTGGTGAGCGAGGTTTCGCGGATGACCTTGCCGGGTTTGATCCACGAGGTATCGGCGATCCGCGAGGGCTCATTGAGGTTGAGGATGAAATCATTGTTCTCCAGCAGGCGGCAGGCGTTGTCCGCCACCCTGACATAGCGCCACGGGGACACGCCTGATTTTTCGAG
>MWEJ01000643.1 GCA_002071025.1 Verrucomicrobia bacterium ADurb.Bin070
CGACGTCGGCAAGGGGCACGTCGTGGCTGTGGTGGGCGACGGCTCGCTGACCAACGGCATCACGCTGGAGGCGCTTAACAGCCTGGACGACGCCAACACCAAGCTCATCGTCATTCTCAACGACAACGAGATGTCGATCTCGGAGAACGTCGGGGCGCTGTCGCGCCGGCTCGGGCGCATGCTGGCCGACGTGCGCTACAACCGCATCAAGGCGGCGGCCGAGGCGGCCGGCCACCGGCTGCACATGACGCCGCTGCGGCGCGTCTACCACCGCCTCGAGCAGGCGGTCAAGAGCCTGTGGCTGCGCAACGCCTTCTTCGAGGAGTTCGGCATCCGCTATGTGGGGCCGATCGACGGCCACGATTTCAACGCGCTGGAGAACGCCCTCTGCACGGCGCGCGACGACAAGCGCTCGGTCTTGATCCACATCGCCACGCAGAAAGGGCACGGCTTCAAACCCGCAGAGCGCAGTCCTTGCGATTGGCACGGGGTCGGCGCGTTTGAGCTGGAAGCCCGGCGGCCTCCGGAAGGACGGCGCGGGTATTCCCAGGTTTTCGGCGAGACGCTGACGGCGCTGGCGGACAGCGACCCGCGCGTGATGGCGATCACGGCGGCCATGTGCGGCGGCACGGGGCTCGAACCCTTTGCGGCGCGGCATCCCGCGCGCTTTTTCGACGTCGGCATCTGCGAATCGCATGCGGTCGTCTTTGCGGCGGGGCTGGCGGCGTCCGGCTACCGGCCGGTCTTCGCGGTCTACTCCACCTTCCTGCAGCGCGCGGTGGACTGCGTGATGCACGACGTCTGCCTACAGCGCCTGCCGGTGCTCTTCTGCCTCGACCGCGCCGGCGTGGTCGGCAGCGACGGCCCCACGCACCACGGCATCTACGACATCGCGATGCTGCGCTGCCTGCCGCATCTCACGCTGATGCAGCCCAAAGACGCCCGTGAGCTGGCGGCCATGATGAAGACCGCGCTGGCGCACGACGGGCCGGTCGCCATCCGGTATCCGCGCGAGCCGGGGCCGGCGGTGGACCTCGGGCCTGACATTGCGCCGTTGCCGATCGGCGTGGCGGAAACCGTCATGGAACCCGAGGGGGCCGACGGCTCGGCGGTCTGGCTCTGGGCGCTGGGCGACATGCTGCCGTTGGCCTGCGAGACCGCCGGGTTGCTGCGCGCGGCCGGCGTGCGGTGCGGGGTGGTCAACGCGCGCTTCATCAAGCCGCTCGACACCGCGCGCCTCTGGGCGCAGGCGCGCCAGGGCGCGCGCTTCATGACGCTGGAGAACGGGGCGGTCGCCGGCGGGTTCGGCGCGGCCGTGCGCGAGGCGCTCGCGGCCGGCGGGTATGACGCGCCGGTGCACGCCTGCGGGTGGCCGGATGAGTTTGTGGGCCAGGGCACCACGCAGCAACTGATGCAGGATCACGGGCTCACGCCGGAGCGGCTGGCGCAGGAGGTCGGGGGATCAGGGGGAACATCGAGGTTGCATCTGGGGCGCGAATAGGCGAAAATCACGACTTCGTAATGAATGAGACACACAAAGCGGAGATTCACGG
>MWEJ01000644.1 GCA_002071025.1 Verrucomicrobia bacterium ADurb.Bin070
TCCGGCTCGCCGCACTGCTTG
Source organism: Verrucomicrobia bacterium ADurb.Bin070 (assembly GCA_002071025.1). Classification (GTDB taxonomy): domain Bacteria; phylum Verrucomicrobiota; class Kiritimatiellia; order RFP12; family UBA1067; genus DUPH01. The sequence continues at coordinate 22 of MWEJ01000644.1, forward strand.
ATTTCATTCATCGGCTGGTCCCTCCTGTTGTCGAGTATCCTAACACGGGCGAAGTCCGCAAACCAATTCAATCTCAGACAAAGGCCACAAAGGGGCGCATGGCAGTTCTGTTGGTGGATACCCTGCTTATTCGTAATCTTAATCGTAATCTTAATCGTAATCCTAATCGTAATCCTAATCCGCTAACCGCCGGTCGTCGGTCTCATATTCGGCCCGTTCCTCATGGATACGATCAGCGGACGTGCTGCGGATCAAGCCCACCAGCATCGAGACAATACGTACCGGTATCTCTTTCCACAGTGTAATAGCTCGTGCGTGCCACATTCAAGATTATGATTACGAGCAAGATTACGATTACGAATCACGGACCCCAACAGAACTGCCATGCGCCCCGTTTTCTGCTGAATGCGTGTTCGGGCTCGATGACGTGATCAGAAGGCGACGCGCGTGCAGACCAGATGCGGGTGCGCCGCAGGCGGCGGCAGGATGTCGGCGAGGTTGGCGAGATTCGCCTTCGGCGACACGCACAGCGTGAGGCTCGCGCCGCCGTGTGGCCCGGGCAGCACGTCGAGCGCGAACACGGCGCGCCGCTTGAGCGCGGCCGGAGTGAGGTCCAGCCGCCAGCTCTCAGCTTGTCCGTCCGCCCCGGCCTCAGGCGAGCGCAGGCGCCGCAAGGTGTGGGGCAGGCGCTGCGCGTTCAGCCAGGCGCCGGCTTGGTGAGCCGCCTCGCGCGGCGCCAGCCGCGTGTGCAGGATCAGTTCCGCACGAGCAAAAACGCCGGGATGGAACGGGGCCGGCACAGTCGTGTCGTCGTCGTGGCGCAACAGGCCGCTGTGAGCATCCGCTCGGGCCAAACGATGCGGTTCCCACGCGCGCAACGCGATCACGGTGCTGCCGGCCGGGATCACCAGCCGGTCGCGGTTGTCGCCCCAGCCAAAGAGCGCCTCCTCGGCCGACAGCAGCAGGTCGGTCCAGTCGGGATGTTCCGCCAGCAGAAGCTGCATCAGCCGCGCGGAACTCCACCCGGGGGAATGGCCGGCAAACTCATCGGGCAGCGTCACGTACCGGTAAACAGGCGTCAGGCGTCGCTTCTCCGCTTCAATCCCGGCGACCGCCGCGACGCGCGCAGCGGTGATCGCGGGCTGGCGCGGCCGGCCGGTCAGCGCGTCGCGTTGCGCGGCGTCCCGGCAGGCGCCGCAGCCGAGACAGGCGGTGCCGAGGCAGTAGCCGGCGTCGAGCGCTTGGGACGCCTCCTCCCAGCGGCGGCGCAGAAACGCGGGCGCGACGGCGCGCTGCACAAAGGGGAAGGCTGCGGCATCGGCCACGGTGTCGGTCGCGCCCAGTGTGATGGCGGCGTGCAGGTGCGCGGTTTCGGCCGGGCTCCAGGGGCCGTGCGCGGTGAGCCCACCGCAGGCGAGCGCCACGACGGCCTGCGCGTGGTCATGGCGGCATGCCGCCAGCAACTGCGTGCCCAGGTAGTCGGGAAAGTCAAAGGCGAACCGGCATTCAAGCTGCGTGCGGCGGCAG
>MWEJ01000645.1 GCA_002071025.1 Verrucomicrobia bacterium ADurb.Bin070
CCCGTAGGGAATGCGCGACGCCAGACACGCCATGGCCGGCTTCTCGGCCGTCGGCAAACCGGCGCGCGCGGAGAGGGCGCGGATCTCGGCTTTGGTCAGTCCGGCCTCCAGCAAAGGACTCTTCACGCCCAGTTCCGCCGCCGCGCGCCGTCCGGGCCGGTAGTCGCCCGCGTCATCGACATTATTGCCGTCGAGAACCGCGCTGAAGCCTCGTTCGGACGCAAGCGCGGCGATCCGCGCGAACAGATGCTTTTTGCAGAAATAGCAGCGGTCTTTGGAATTCTCCGCGTACTTGGGGTCGTCCAGTTCGGCCGGATGGATCACCGCACACACCACCCCCATCGCGTCGGCCAGCGCGCGCGCTTCGGCAAACTCCTTGCGCGGCAGGCTGGGCGTGTCGGCAATCACCGCCAGCACCTGCTCAGCTCCCAGCACATCCCGCGCGACGCGCAGCAGCAGTGTGCTGTCCACACCACCGGAAAAACCGATCGCCACACGCCCGTAACGCCTTAGGGCTTCATGCAGCCGTCGTTCCTTGTCCGCCAAATCTGCTTCGTTCATGGCCGCCGTTTCTGGTTTCTGGTTTCGGGTTTCAGGTTTCAGGTTTCGGGGTTGGGATGGGTTACAGAATCCGGTTGTCGATCAGCCGCGTCCGTCCGCACTGCGCCGCGATCAGCGCCACGTTCCCGCGCCGCGCTTCCGCCACAGGCTCCAAACTCTCGGCGTCCACGATCTCGGCATAATCGAGCTGCAGCGCATGCGCGTCGATCACCTCCGCCATGCGCGCGCGCACGGCCGCCGCCGCAGCGCCGCCCTCCGCCACACACGCGGCCGCCGCTTGCAGGGCACGGCTCAGACCGAGCGCGCGCCGCCGTTCGACCTCCGAGAGATAGACATTGCGCGAGCTCATGGCCAATCCGTCTGGCTCGCGCACGATCGGCGCCACCACGATCTCGACGGGAAAGTTGAGATCGCGCACCATGCGCCGGATGACCGCGGCCTGCTGATAGTCCTTCTGACCGAATACCGCCACGTGCGGCAGGGTCAGATTGAACAGCTTGGCCACCACCGTGCAGACGCCCCGAAAATGTCCTGGACGCCGCGCCCCACACAGGCCGGCCGACAGCCGTTCCTCCGTGATGAACACGCTGGCATCCGGCGCATACATCGTCGCCACGGGCGGCAGAAAGACCGCGCTCGCCCCCGCCTGTTCGCATCGAGCGAGATCGCGTGCCTCATCGCGCGGATACTTCTCAAAATCCTCGTTCGGCCCGAACTGGACCGGATTCACAAAGAGGCTGACCACCACCGCATCGGCGTGTCTGCGCGCTTGCTCAATCAGCGAGAGGTGCCCGTCATGCAGATACCCCATCGTCGGCACCAGCCCGATGCGGGCACCCTCCAAGCGCCGGGCCGACGCCCAGGCCTGCATCTCGCCTGCTTGTGTGATCTGCGTCATACGCATGGCCTTTCCGCTTTCGTTCAAGACGCCCAGGCGGCAACCACCGCCTGCGCCAGCGCCTCGATCTCCTGCGCGCTGTGCG
>MWEJ01000646.1 GCA_002071025.1 Verrucomicrobia bacterium ADurb.Bin070
CTCCGACGCCGCGAAGATCGTCAACGCGTGGCCGACTGTGAGCGCCGCACTCAAGGCGCAGCAAGGAGGTGCGAAGTGAGCACGCCAGTCAAGGAATCCTTTACAACTGCGGACCTCGCCATCGTACCGCCGCCGCAGGCATCGCCCATCGTGCTGCTTAAGGGCGACGTGGTGGCGCGGATCGACGACATCGCCGCGACGGCTGAGGTCATGAGCGTGACAGATGCGGAGTCCGCCCAGGCCGCTGCCGACTTCATGCGCCGCGCCACGGCGCTTGGAAAGGAGATCGAGTCCGCACGCACTGAGGCCAATGCTCCGGCGCTCGCTCTCCAACGTGCGATCAACGCGGCGGTCAAGGAGCCTGCCGCCAAACTCGACGCGGCCAAGCGCACCCTTCAACGCAAGGTCGGAGAATGGCAGGCGGAGCAAGACCGCAAACGGCGCGAGGCTGAGGTCCTGCGCCTGAAAGAACTCGCACGGATCGAGGCGGAGAAACGCAAGGCTGAAGAGGAGCAGGAGCGGAAAGAGGAAGAGGCGCGCTTGGCCAACCTGCCACCACCTGCGCCCATGCCTGCGCCGGTGGCGCAAGAAATCGTACTCCCGGCTGTGCCGCTCGTGGCTCAGAAGATCGCAGGCGTGCGCATGCGCTCGACACTGACTTTTGAGATCGTCGACGCATCGCAGTTGCCCGAGGCGTTGACGATGCGGCTACCCGACGCCGCGAAAATTCGCGCGCAATTCTGCGCCCTGTGGCGCGAAGGCGATCCGATCCCCGATGTGCCAGGTCTGCGGTTCACCGTGGACAGGAAGGCGGTGTCAGCATGAGCACGCAACGGTGCACCGAGTGCGGAGGGCGCGGGATCGTCTACATCGACGATTGCCGCTGGTATACCTGCCCCGAGTGCGGTGGCTCTGGATACGAAACATCCGACGAGGAGGCCGAAGAATGAGCACGCAACCGAAGAAGCCAGACGAGCGCGAAGGCATGCCCAGCGGCTCCGGCGCGAAACGCTGGCTAACTTGCCCAGGATCGCACATCGCCGAGCGCGGGCTTCCTGATTCGCAAACGGAAGACGCCGCCGAAGGTGAAATGCTGCACGCTGTCATGGAGTCGCCCGCTTCTCCGCACAGGGCAAAGCTCAGTGACGAGCAAGCGCACTGTATCGAATTCTGCCGAGCGACGCGCCTAAAGCTATCAGAGGAAATTCTTGGGACGGATGAGCCGCAAGCCTTCGTGGAAGAACGTTGGTGGCTGCGAAACCCGGCGACACTCGACCCAGTGGCCTCGTGCCGAGTTGACTGGGCCGGATTCAGCAGCGACAGCATGCTCGTCCTCGACTGGAAATTTGGACGCAAAGCAGTCGATCAGGCAGACGTAAACGACCAGCTGCGGTTTGCTGCCGCCGTGGCGTGGCAAGAGTATTATCCTGAGTCTGTTTTCGTCGGGATCGTGGCTCCTCGGGCTGAGGGTGAGCGCGTAACCGTCGCTCGATTTAGCTCCGCGCAATGTCAGGCCGCGCACGCGGAAATGGTGGCCGG
>MWEJ01000647.1 GCA_002071025.1 Verrucomicrobia bacterium ADurb.Bin070
TGGGCCACGTTCTCATGTCCGGCCCTCACGAGCCGCACGATAGCGTTTTGGTTATACCGGAATCCGGCGGACAATGACGCATCAATAACGAGCGCGGAAAACAAGTATCCCTACATCTTCAGCGGCCTGTCGGGCATGATTCTCATGTTCGAGGGCACGACGGAAAGTTTCCGGCACAGCGTGGGCCAGTCGATGTCGGCGCCCTTTACCTTCTCAGGTCCGCTCCGGACATGGTGGAGCCACCATGCGATCACGCTTGAAGATACCGGTGCGAAGGACGGTGCCACGGGCGGAGCCATCTGCCAATGGAACTACTACCGCAACGGTGTGCTGGTTTTCGCCAAGACCAATCTCGTCGCCACCGGTTCAATCGAGGTCGCCAATCCTGCCGTAGTCTTCATGAATCAGGGCACGTCAGGCGCGAAGCGTCCTGTTTGGGGGCAGATCGATGAGTTCCGCGTATTCGGAACGTCACTCTCAGCCGAGCAGGTCTGCGCCGAATTCCGGCGTCCACTCGATTCGCGCGACCCCAAACTGATCGGCCGCTGGAGCATGAACGACGTGACGGTCCATGGCGACGCCTCCCGCACCGTGGCTGAAGAGACCGGGCTTTCCAATGACCTCCTGCTCGGCCCGGCCGTGCAGCATGTGGACGCGCCTACCGGCAAGGGGCTCTATTTCGACGGCACGTCGTCGTCCTGGGCCTATGCCGCCACGAACAACTTTCAGGCGCTGCTCGACACGACGATCGCGATGTGGATCAACATCCCCGTCGAGGCGGAAACGCTCAATCAACTGGGCGTCGATCCTCACGCCCGATGCGGCAGTGACGGCAGTGACGCTGCCCGCAGAGGGGACGTACGTCTTCCGCGCGACTGTCGCGGGGGCGCTTCGCGCGAACGTTGACGATGTCGCCGTGACACGGATTGCGGCACCGGTGGAGAACGCAACGCCGACCACAGGGCTTGCCGAAACGGCGGCCGGCACGCTGCCGGAGCCGATCCCGTTCGCGGCATCCGTTGCCGATCCCGATTCGCAGCCGGGGGCGCTCCGCGTCAAATGGGCCCGCGTGTCGGGGCCGGGCGGCGTGTGGTTTGAGCCGCCGTTCGCCGGATCGACGCGCGCGACATTCACCGTAGCCGGGACGTACGTGCTCGCCTGCACGGCCTCGGATGGCGACCGTGAGGCAACCGCGCAGACCACGGTGGCCGTCTCGGCGGATGCCGCGTCGCCGGGTTTGACGAACGGCCTGATCATGAGCGTCACGGGCGACGAAGGCTCCCCGCGCCGCGAGGGCGTTTCCGGGAACCTGTGCGTGGATAACGCCAATTACAGCACAACGTTTTATGCAGACGGCAAAGTCGGATACGGGTTTAAAGCGACGGGGGCGCGCGCCTATTTTTCGACAGGCATGCAAATGCCGGAAACGGCCGCGAATACGGTCTGGGGCTATTTCCCTGACGGAGAGGGCAAGGAGCTGTCGCGTACCTTCCCGGGAATCGTTGATGAGGTGCGCGTGTGGAACCGTAAACTTTCGGA
>MWEJ01000648.1 GCA_002071025.1 Verrucomicrobia bacterium ADurb.Bin070
GGCGATTCAGGGCATCGTCTACAGCAACGCGGTATCGCAGATGGTCGTTTGGACCAATGCGGCGGGTGCCTGCACCAACATGGCGCGGCTCGAAGGCGGGACGTGGATCACCAACGCTTTCGGCGCGGGAGAGCCGTTGCCGGACGGGATCGTGACCAATGGCGGCACCTATGCCGGGCCTTTCACATTGGGGTCGTGTCAGGTTGCCGTGGACGGATCGGTCGGTATCGGCGGTGCCGCGCCGACAATCGCAAAAGCACGTGTGCAAATTTTCGGAAACATGTTTTTTGCTAACACGGATTTCGGCGACATGAGCACGAAGGCAGTGACGCTGCGAGTAGATGAGGGTTACGATGCGTTTCGGTTCGGCATGCCCGGAGCATGGTCGTATGATTTTGTTGGGTCTGTCAACGGGTTTTCTTTCGGTGACTCGACATCTGGAACGTCTGTACCACTTTTCGACGTATACGGAAACCATTCAACGAGGACGTACGGAAACGCGGTTATTGACGGCACCAACACCGCCGCCGTGGTCCGCTCGACGGGCGTGTACATTATCGGCCCTACCATTTCCGGCAAACAGGCGCACATCTTCACGGACGGAACGAACACTTTCCAAGTAGATGTGAATGACCTCACCAACCAATTCGCAACAGTTGCGGATGCGACCGGCATCATAGCGCCGCTGATCGCGAGCGGAACAAACGTCACCGTGACATCGACGCAGAGCGTATACAGCGTCGCCGTCACGGGCGCGGGGCCGGTCGGCATAGACTGGTCGGGGCTGGGTCTGGACGGCACGGGGCGGGCCGAGGTGACGCTGCGGCTCAACGTCACGGAATGGGGCGGCACAAACGTCACGTTCGCGCCGTCTCTGACCTTCGACCGGACTCCGGAAATCCTCGTCACGGGCGTATGGGAGTTCGCGGCGAGCACGATAGACGGCGTTACCACGCGGGTAAGCCAGACGTGGCCGGAAGCCGCATCGTGTTGGATGCCCGCGCATTATGTCGCTGGCTCCGCACAGGGTTGGGGCGCGGCGACAAATTCCGCGATTGATTTCCAGATGCCGATGGGGTGCGGGTTGGTCATTTATCGCGTCCGTGCCGGAGGTGCGTCGGCTACACCGGTCACCGCAAATATAGGCTACTCGTCAATGGAGTCTCCAACAGGCGCGATGGTGCAAACGGCCTACCCTCAATATCTGTTTGACGAAGGCGGGAAATGGTTTGTGCTCGCGATACCTTTCACAGACTACACACCGCCGAACAATAACGCAACTCAAGGAGCCGTTATGCGCATTGAAAAATACGGCGAGGGGCAAACCGCGACAACTCAATTCACGGTGTATTTCCGCACATCAAACGCCAACGAACGCGCCGCCTACGCAGCGGGATGGAGACCGTGATATGAGCGACGAACGAATCACCGACCTGATTTTGCAGCGGCTCGAACGCATTGAGGGCAAACTCGACCTCATGCAGACATCCGGATGCGCGAAGGCTGAGAAGCACGAGCGCACGCACGATGACGTGGT
>MWEJ01000649.1 GCA_002071025.1 Verrucomicrobia bacterium ADurb.Bin070
CAATACTGTTGCTTTAACTTGCCACCACTGTCCCGCTTCGCGTGCTATCCTCATCCTATCTGCTTATCACATGGAGGTGACCGATGGCCCGCACTTCTCGTCCCCCGGTGTCACTGCCGTTGTTGCTCACGAGCGTGAGTGGGCTCGCGCAGCACATCCCGTTCTCGGCAGTCGAGGCGGCGCTGACTGAGCATCACCAACACCAGGTGCGTACCCGCTTGCTGCCGGCGGCGCTGGTGGTCTATTTTGTGATCGCGCTGTCCCTCTTCCGGGCCTATGCCCACCGGGAAGTCCTGCGCTGTGTGCTCGATGGCCTGCGCACGCTGAGCGGCATGTCCGGTGCGCGGGTGCCGATTGCGACCAAGGGGCCGATCTCGCGGGCGCGGACGCGTCTGGGGAGTGCGGTGCTAGCGACCCTGTGTCAGCAGGTGCTGCGCCCGCTGGCCACGCCCCAGACCCGCGGCGCCTGGTTCCATGGCCTGCGCGTGCTCGCGCTCGATGGCACCACGCTGTCGGTGCCCGACACGGCCGACAACCGTGCGACCTTTGGGCTGCATGGGCTGAGTGCCTTCCCGCTGGTGCGGCTGGTTGCCCTCGTCGAAGTCGGCACCCATGCCATCATCCGCGCCGCGTTCGCGGCCTGCCAGGTGGCCGAACGCACCCTGGCCGACCGGCTCCTCCCGGCACTCGGTCCCGGCATGCTCGTGCTGGAAGATCGCGGGTTTGTCGGCTACGCTTGGTGGCGACAGGTCCAGGCCACGGGCGCCGACATCCTCTGTCGGGTGCGGAGCAATCGGCACTTGCCGGTGCTCCAGGTGCTGGACGACGGGTCGTATCTGAGTGTCTTGTCGCCGCCGGGCGGCACGGCCGGGGCACCCATCCCGGTGCGCGTCATCGAATATACCCTGCGCGGCGTGCCGGGGGCCGCGGAGCACTATCGCCTCTGCACCAGCCTCCTCGATCCGCTGACCGCCCCCGCGGCAGAACTGGCGGCCCTCTACCATGAGCGGTGGGAAGCCGAGAGTGTCTTTGACGAAGCGAAAACCCATCTGCGCGGCGGGGCGCACATCAGGCTGCGGAGCAAAACCCCGGACCTGGTCCAGCAAGAGATTTATGGCCTGCTGCTCGCCCACTTCGTCGTGCGGGCGGTGCTCCACGAGGCCGCGCTGCCGATCGGGGAGGATCCCGACCGGCTCTCCTTCACCCATGCGGTGCAGGTGTTGCGCCGCCGGCTCCCCCAGGTGGCCGGCGTTTTTTCCCCCTCGGCGTCTGCGGATCTGGTATCAGCAGGTGCTCGATGAAATCCGGGAGGAACGGGTCGTCTCCAGCCGGGGCCTCCACCGCCCGCGCGGGGTCCGGCGTCACTGGACCCGGTATCCCATCCGTCCGCGGGGCTGTGGCCCCCCGACCGCGGCGGTGGACTATCACACGGCGGTCCAGATCCTGCCGCCGCGCGCCGCTCCACCAGGCACCGCTCCCCCGAACAGCAAGCGGCAGCAGAAGGAGTGCGGGAAGGCATAAAGCAACAGTATTG
>MWEJ01000650.1 GCA_002071025.1 Verrucomicrobia bacterium ADurb.Bin070
GTTGGCATAGGCGTTGGTACCGCCGCCGCGGACGATGTTCGCGGCGATCAGCGTGCCGCCGTCCAGATTGAGCGTGCCTTTGCTCAGCTCGCCGGGATCGCGCGCAAGCTGCACGGTGTCGGTCGCCTCGACCGTGCCGCCGGAGAGGTTGAAGATCCCCTCGCCGGTTCCCGCGCCGATACGGATGCTGTGGCTGGCGCCATGGACCGCGAGCGTGCCGCCGGTCACATTCAACGTGATGCGCGACCCCGCGTGCTCGCCCATGTTGCAGGTGGTGAGAATGTCGAGCAGGCCGCCGTTGAGCTGGCAGACCGAACGCGGATTGAAGCCGACGTGTCCCACCGCGTTATGACCGGCGGCCAGCAGAGACACCAAGGCCTCGCCGCCGTTGACCGTGAAGGTCGAGGTCGTGCCGTCCGGCGCGGTGTTGGTGTTGCCGTTGTTGCGGCCGATGGACAGCGTGGTGTTGCAGATAAAGGTGCCGTCATTCACGACCAGTTCGGCGGAGTGTTCCGCGTTCGCATTCGTTGTGGTGAAAACGCCGATGTCCACTCGGTTGGAGAAGACATTGACCTGGCCGGGAACGCCGAGCACGACCCGGCCTTGCGCGATCACAAAGCCGGAGAAGCCGAGCGTGGGACTGTCGCCGTTGTCGCCGATGTTCAGAAGAGCATTCGGAATCCCTTCGTGGGCGATGTATCTGTTCCAGCCGGGATAGGTGAACGAAAGCGTGCCCGCGCCGGTCTTGATGAACGCGCCGGAGGCGGCGAGGACCTGTCCGCCAAAGGTCACGTCCGCGTCGGCATGAAAGACGGCGGCGCGCACGGGAGAGGCCCCCGCCTGCACCGTGTAGCCGCGGTCGGTCGCCGTGTTGCCACCTGTGTAGTGCAGCGTGCCCGGCCCGAGCAAGAGGTTGTCAGGCCCGGCGGCAGAGAGGCCGAGCGGGCCGGCTGTGCCGCCGTTGTTCAAGGTGTCGACGCTCAGCGTGCCGCTGCCCGTCATGAGCGGACCGGTAAAGGTGTTGGCCGCATCCAGAACCACCCGGCCGCCGCCGCTGGCGAGCGGATTGAGCGAGACCGGACCCGTGCCGGAAAGCGCACCGCTGAAGGTCAGTTCGGCCGGTGCTTCCGTGGCGAGCATCACGCCGGGCGCGGTCGTCACAAGCGGCAGCTCGAAATGATGTGAGCCTTGCGACGCTGTGACGGCGGACATGAATCCGTTCGTCAAGGTGACGGCTTGGCCAGTGAAGGTGTGGGCGGCCGCGCCCGCGAGCACGATCTGGCCCAGCGACAGCGCGGCCACATCGTTGGTGACCGTGAGCGCGGCCGGCGGCTGATTCGTGAAATAGGCGATGACGTTGGGGCCGTCCGGCACGGCGGCGTCCAGCCAGTTGGCGCCGTCGGACCAGGCACCGCCGCCCGCCGCCGCCCAGCTTCCGGTGTCCGGCAGCGCCGCCAGGATCGGCAGGTCGGCGCTGACCATCCAGGCCACGCCGGCACCGAGCGTTCCGTTGGCGCCGGCGACGAGATCC
>MWEJ01000651.1 GCA_002071025.1 Verrucomicrobia bacterium ADurb.Bin070
TCTCTGGCTCGGCCAACCGGACGCTCTTCGCGGTCGGCAGCCGCCGCAACAACAGCTCCAATTTCATCGCGCACGCCGGCGAGGCGCTGAACGGCCGCGCTTTCGGTCTGGCCAGCCAGAAAGAGATGTTCTTCGCCTACACGTGGGGCCACCAAAACGACTTGACCTTCTCCGCCAGGCCGAATGACGTCTACGAGTTGTATGACTTCATGATCGACAACGGCACCGCCTCCGCCACGGTGATCGGCCCCGACACCTTCCTCAGCAAAACCCTAACCCTGTCACCCAACACCTCCGACACGCCGCTCACCTTGGGCTCGCGCTTCACGGCGACATGCTGGGGCAATGTCGCTGAGGTGATCGTCTTCAACCGTGCGCTCACGCCGCCCGAGATGATGGGCGTGGAAGCCTATCTGCGCGCGAAATGGCTGACCAGCGGTGCGCAGCCTGTCCTGTCGGCCGGGGCCTTTGATGTGGCCTCCGGCGCCTTCGTGAACCTGGACGGGACCGACCAGACCGTGACAGGCTTGAGCGGCGGCGGCTGCGTCTCTAACGGCACGCTCACGGTGAGCGGGCTGCTGACTCCGGGCGGCATCGACACATTCGGCACATTGACCCTCGCGACCGACACCGTCTTGAGCGGCGCGGAGCTGCGGGTCGACGCCGCACCCGACGGTTCCTGCGACCGCCTCGTCGTCCAAGGCAGCCTGTCGCTCGCTCAGGCCGTTCTGACCCTCCAGAACGACGCGTTGCTCAGTCCCGGCAAACGTTATCTGATCGCAACCTTCCCGCCCGGCATGCTTTCGGGCACGCTGACGCCGGCGTTCGCCTCCGCCAGCAAGTGGATGATTAACGCCAACACTGAAACAGGAGAGCTTTCGCTGACCAGCCGCGGCCTTCTGATCATGATCCAATAAGGAGCCTCGACAATGAAAGTTCTTGTCGCCTGCGCACTCAGCGCGACTGCCTGCTGGGGTGCCGCGACCTCAGATTATCCGTATCAGCCGGTACCGCTCAACCAGGTCTCGATCCGTGATGGCTTCTGGCTGCCGCGCTTCGAGACCAACCGGCGGGTCACGGTCTGGGCCAATTTCCGCAAAAGCGAAGAGACGGCCCGCATCGCCAACTTCGCGCGCGCCGGCAAGCTGGAAAAGGGCGCTTTCGAAGGCATCCCGTTCAACGATTCAGACGTCTTTAAAATCGTGGAGGGGGCGGCCTACACGCTTGCGACCCATCCCGACCCCACGTTAGATGTTTATCTGGATGCCCTGATCGCCAAGATGGCCGCCGCGCAGGAGCCGGACGGCTATCTCTACACCGCGCGCACGCTGGGCTTCACGAACGGCATGACCGGCAAAGAGCGCTGGAGCAACCTGGCCTCCAGCCATGAACTTTACAACATCGGCCATCTGTACGAGGCGGCGGCAGCCCATTTCGCCGTCACCGGCAAACGCACGCTGCTCGATGTGGCCTGCAAAAGCGCCGATCTGATCGACAAGACCTTCGGCCCTGCCCCCGATCAGCTCAAG
>MWEJ01000652.1 GCA_002071025.1 Verrucomicrobia bacterium ADurb.Bin070
CCGCAGAGGCGCGCGACCGTCCCGGTCTGAGCCGCCACGAGTGACAGTCGATCCGTCACCACATGATACCCCGCGCTTTCGGCGACTGCCAAGGAAAGGCCCGCCGCCTCGCCGCCCATCAACACCTCGGGGCGCGTCCGGTTCAGATACTGCCATGCGATCATTTCGGAGTCAAAGCGGCACGCGGCATGCGCCCCAAATGCAGCGGGCGTCGCGTCCGTGAGATACGAGGTTGTGATAAGCCCGCTCGCCTTACCCCACCCCTGCAAATATTCAAGCACGGTTTCCAGTTCCTGCGCATCACCAGGGATGGCCAGGCTGACCACTCCGGTATTGACTTTATATCCGGACGCCAACGCCGTGCCGGACGCCGCAGAATCGGTGATCCAGCCGCCTGCCGCTGCCGTTTCGATCAGGCTTCGGAACGGGAATGATTCGAAAAAAAGCGGTTCCCCGGCGTAACAGCGCGTGGCCTCAATCTGGCCGAGCCCCATGCCGTCACCAACAAACAGAATCACATTCCGCACCGGCGCAGCCCGCGCGCACGTCACGCAAAGTGCCAAGCACACGCAGACCGCCCAGCCCCGACCCCAGCGGGGTCGCGTGCGGTACAAGGCTTCCATCCTCTGACGTTCTTCGCTCACGGTTTCAGTATACCGAAACCCGGCTCGCACGTACAGCCGCAGCCACAGACGGCTTCATCGGACAGCGCCTGCGTGCTCAATCTCCACCCGGTCGAGCGCCATCTGCCGTGTCCAGACCATCTTCACGCGACGCGTGCCCTCGGGCAACGCGACCACGTAATCCACTTGCGTCTGCCGGTTCGCATCGCCCGCGTGCGGCGGCGCGATGTGTGCGCGTTCAACCGCACGCACATGCGGAACCTCGGCAAAAGACTGTCCGTCACGCGACGCCAAGAAACGCGGCGCAGTCGGCGCGCCCTGCGACACGGCGAAAAAGGCGGTGACGCGCACCTCCCGCGCCGCCCCGGGAACGGCATAGTCGATCCACGCGTTCGTTGTCCCGCACACGCGGAACAGATACTCGGCATAGCGCGCGTTATAGGTGTTGTCCAGCGTCAGTCCTGCAGAATGCGCGACCGCGCGCGACAGATCGACGCATTCATCCACAAAGCAGGCGGCGCGCATTTTAACCGGGCCCACCACATTCGAGGGCACGGAGCGGCCGCCGGCGTTGCGCGCCGTCACGCGGTAGCACCACGTCTCGCCCGCCCGCGCGCTTCCATCGCAGAAGAGCGGCCGATAGGCGACCTCCGCATCCGACACCTGCTCCGCCAGCAGCGCCCACGGCCCCTCGGCCGATGGCGCGCGCTCGATGTCATAGCCTGACGCACCCGCCGCGCCACGCCAGGAGAAGAGCGCCAGATCGTCGAACGGCAGCAGCACCGGCGGGTCGGGCGGCACCACGGGCGGCACCGGTAGCCCGCGGATGCGGAACGCCGCCTCGCGCATCTCGCGCATGATCTCGATCTCGGCCTGCGCGTCGGCGCTGGCGAAGCCGGGATA
>MWEJ01000653.1 GCA_002071025.1 Verrucomicrobia bacterium ADurb.Bin070
GCGCAGATGATGGACCGACTGCGCCGCCAGCACGCGGTCGTTGAAGCCGAACATCCCCTCGTTCATGCGCCAGGTGGGCTCCACGACCACGCCGACGGACGGACGTTCGGGGTGCTGCGGAACCGTCAGGCCTTTGGCGAGCGAGTCATCCTGCAGGCGGCGCGAGACCGTGAAGGCCGCGCATGCGTCACGGTAGCGCTGCCTGAGCGCCTCCGTGATATCGGGCACCTCCCCGTCGCCCGCGGCCAAGCGTTGCGCCGCCAGAAAATCGCCCAGCGTGCGCGCCACCGCCCAACAGCCGAGCACCGAGAAATGTCTGGCGAGCGCATCGCGGCTTGCCGCATCTTTTTTCCCGGACCACGCGCACGCATGCTGCAGGATCGGCACGCCGAGCGGGGCGCACACCTCAACCCCGCGGATGCCCGACAGCATGATCTCCAGCACCGCGTCGGCCGCAGAGCGCCCGGCGTCGGCCGCGACCACCTTGTCGACGTGTGTCTGCCAGACGGCGCGCGTTTCAGGCGTCGACTCGACCCAGACCAGATCCAGGCCGCCGATGGGCTTGCCGTTCGGCAGGCGGAATGCCCAGTCGCGGTCGCTCCAGCCGTAGGTGGCCAGATGCACGATGGGGTCATGGTTGCAGGCGACCATGTCCGCGGTGGAGTGCGCCAGCGCGCCCAGCCAGAGCGAGACGCTGTCCACGCGCTTCTCGCGCAGCGCCCGCGTCAGCAGCGCAAAGGCCGCCGCACGCCCCTCGTCCGCGTGAAGCGCCCCGCTGTCCTTCATGCCGCGCGCCGCCAGGAACGTCCGCTCCTCGGGCGTCACGCGCGGGTTCTCCGCGAAAGCCGTACGCGCGTCCGGATAGTGGTTGTCGCGGCAGAACTGCCCCAGCCGCTCGTCCTGCAGGGCCGCGCGCCACGGCTCGGGCAGGCGCGCCGCAACCGCGCGCGCCACCACGTCATGACCGCCGCCCCAGCCGCAGGCGAGCCACGGCACGCTCATCCAGCAGGCTGCGATCCACCACAGACTCTTCATCCGGCACTCCGTTTCCGCATCGAGCGTACGGCTACTTTCCAAACAGCACGCGCGTCAGCTCCGCCAGTTGCTCGGCCGGGATTTTGATGCGTTTCCGGTCGTAGGTCATGAGGCCGTTGATCTCGCCTTCCACGTCGGTGGTCTGCGTGTAGACGCCGCCGGCAATACCTTGGGCCCGCAGCTCATTCAGCATGCGGATCGAGGTGGCCACGCGCTCCTTGTATTCCGCCTCGTTTTTCGGCAGACCGCCGTAGCCCCAGTTCTCCCGTTCGGCATCCCACAGATGTCCTTTCACCGGATAGCCGTGTCCGCCGAACTCGCCGACGACTTTGACGAAACCGTTGAAACGCCCGCCCAGATCCTGGGCAAAGGGGAAGCCCGGATGCGGATAACGATGCGCATCCACAATGTCGCCCACCGGCCAGAAGTTGCCGCCGCTGGCGATGTTGACGAGGCGCGTCGGGTCGCGTTGCACCACCCAC
>MWEJ01000654.1 GCA_002071025.1 Verrucomicrobia bacterium ADurb.Bin070
GGCCTGGCTGCGCACCGAGGACACCTACTGGCTGGACCGGCGTCGGCACGCTTTTTTTGAGAACGACCACACCACTGATTTTCTGGCGCTTCACGGCGACGTGCGCCGTACCTTCTCAGAAACGCTTTTTGTCGACCTTCGCGCCGACGCCGACATGGAGTCGATCCGCAGCTCATCGCTCGGCGACCACACGCGCAACCACGCCGCGTTCGCCGTTCTGCCGAATCTCGCCACCGGCCCCTTCACCTGGACGGCGGGCGGATCGCTGGACCTCTTCTCCAGCGACTCGTCGGCCTGGCTGCCGGCGGCGGGTGTCGAATGGGCGCTTTCCGACGCGCACGCCCTGTTCATCTCCTACACCGAAGCGGTCCGCCAGCCCTCCTACACCGAGTTGAATTATGAGTCCCCCTCTTCACTCGGCAACGCCGGTCTGAAGCGCCAGCGCACACGCACCGCAGAGGCCGGCTGGAAAGGCCAAGCGGACCGGCTGGCATGGCGCGCGACCCTGTTCCACGAACGGGGCGCGAACATCGTGGACTGGCTGCGCCGCGAGTCAGGCGGACGCTGGGAAGCGGTCAATCTGGACGACATCGCGACCTGGGGCTTTGCCGCCAACGCACGGCTGAGCCTCTCGGCAGACACTGACTTCGGCGCCGATCTGCTTGCGCTCGCAAAACGCTGCGACACTGACGTTCACGCCAGCCGCTACGCGATGGATTATCCGGACGCCGCAGCGGGCGCGACGCTGCGTCACCGCCTCACGCGCGACCTGCTGGTGCGCGTGCGGCAAGGCGTTTCAAAGTATGCTGCCAACCGGGCGCGCGCCCATGACGATTGGTTGCTCGACACCGGTGCCGAACTGCAATGGCGGTTGCCGGGACTTGACGGCGCCACGCTCAGCGCGGGCGCCAGCAACCTGTTGGGCGACGATTTCCAGCTCTACCCCGGCCAAGAATCAGCAGGACGTCGCTTCTACGCCTCGCTGACCATCACGTGGTGAAACGCGCGCGGAACATCGGCCGGTGCCCGCAGATGGCGGGTGGATCGCGCGATTTGCGCGTGACGACAGGTGCGCGGACGAGCCGTCCGCGCACCCTGCCTTTCGTCATTCGAGTAAGAGCACTGTTCCCAGAACCGTGTTGATGGTGAGCTTGCCGTTGCTGAGGAAGAGATACTTGGTCTCTTCCAGCACGTTGCCCTGCTCGTCCACCAGCACCAGCGTCGGCTGGGCACCCACCCAGGTCGCCCCAGTGAAGTCCGCCAGAACCGTCGCGCCGCGCGGCACGGGCGTCGGCACGACCACGGTCAGCACACCGCCGGGAACCGCCACCGCACCGGTCACCACCAATTTGGCACCGGTCCCGACCGTCAGGCGCTCCAGCCCCAGCACGCCCGTACCGGTGCCGTTCGCCGCCACGTTCACCGTCGCCGTGCCGACCGCGACCGTCACGTTGCTGGCCGCGACCGTATAATCGGAATTCCCCATCGATCCGGCCGCCGGCGACACGTTGA
>MWEJ01000655.1 GCA_002071025.1 Verrucomicrobia bacterium ADurb.Bin070
AATGACCCCGCAAGCTGTCCCCGAATGCCCGAAATACTGTGAGGCGCGCCACGCGCACACCGAGGACGACAACGCCGATCAGTGGAAGGCGATCCACGCGCTCCGCGAGTCGGTCTATCGCCGCCCCTCTTGGGTTACGACTACCGTGATCGGTACGCTGTTGGGCGTGTCGGGGTATCTGTTTGCGCGAAACGATGACGCGCGCGGAATGGAGACGCGCATGGCGGTGCAGATGGCACAGGTCGAGTACCGCCTCGCCGCCGTCGAGCGGCAGTTGGCGCTGCTGACGGCGAGGGAGACGAGGGAGGCGCGGTGAAGATCAGCATTGTCATAGCGTCACGCAACGAGGGCGACGAACTTGCGGCGACGTGCGCGAATCTGGCCGACGGTGCGCCCGGCGCGGAGATCATTGTCGTGGACGACGCATCAGACAAGCCTGAGCGCGGGTACACGATCCGCAACGAGCGGCGATTGGGCGTTGCCAAGAGCCGGGCCATAGGATTCGCGCGCTCCTCCGGCGACGTGTGCGGGTTCGTTGACGCGCACATGCACTTCAAGCGCGGCGCAATAGAGTCCGTTGCAGAGGCCGCGCTTGACGCGGGCGGGTTCGCCTATGCGGGGTGCAACGGACACGCGGCGGCAACGCTGCGGCGGACTGCTGACGGGTTGTTTGCCTGCCACTGGACCGCAGCGCCGAAGGTGGTGTCGCAGACAACGGGCATGATGGGCGCGTGCTATTTCGCGCCGCGTGACGTGCTGCTCCGCATGGGTGGCTGGATACAGTTGCCCGGCCATTACGGGATGGACGAGGAGGCCATGAGCATTCTTGCGGCCCGCTGTGGCGTGCCGATAGTGAACGTGCCGCAGGTGGACAACTGGCACCTGTTCAGAGGCCAGCGCGGTAGCGCGTCCGCGCCTGTGCCGTACACCCTGACGCCGGACATGGTGGCGGTCAACGTGGCGGCGACGCACCGCTTCCTGTTTGGCGATGACGTGTGGCCCGCGCTGCGCGCCGGGCTTCTGAACATGACCGCGCTGCACGGGCAACCGATGCAATGCCCGGAACGTGTTATCCGCATGGTGGAGACGCCGGCGTTTGACGCATACCGCGCCGCGCTGCAATCGCGCATGACCGTATCGGGGACAGACTTCATCAGGCAGATTGAAGGAGCGGCGAGATGAAAGCGCCTTTGTCTTGTGGTATCATACTGTGCATGGCAGCGCTGTTTCTCGCCGCTTGCACGGTGACGGCGCCCCAGCGCCCGGTTGTGGCGGTGGACGAAGGCGGGACTGTGGGCGACGTGAGCGCGCCAACGATATATCAGCACGACCTAAGCGAGACGCAGCGGCGCGCGGCGCACGACGAGCGCATGACGTGGCTTGCGCTGGTTATCGGCGGGCTGTGTATCGGACTGGCGCTGCCTTGGTTCAGTCCGTGGTGGGTGAATCTGATCGTCGGCATTCTTGGCGTGGCCGCTATAAGCGTTCCGTTCTTGCGCGCCGGGTA
>MWEJ01000656.1 GCA_002071025.1 Verrucomicrobia bacterium ADurb.Bin070
CCTAGGAGTCTGCGCGGCAGAACTCCAGAGCGTGTTTTCTAGCAGAATGATTGGCGAACCGCGAGGTGCGGCACGAGACTGAGGCCGTGGTCAAGTTGCTTTGCGACGGCGCGGCGCGCATGCCGGACGGCAACGGGGACAGGTTTGCCCCCTTTTCCCGTCATGCCGTCCTCAATGTGCTCATCCTGCGCAGGTTCAGCGCCATACAGACGAGCTTCCACTCCGCTTTGACGCGCTCCAGGCCCCGCAGGCTGAACTGCCGGAATCCCAACACGTTCTTGATCCAGCCGTTGGGCGGTTCGGCGATCCATTTCCGTTTTCGGTAGGCGCTCTTGCCCGCCTCGCTCTCGAGCTTGTCGGCCATCTGCGCGGTGTGCGGATTGCGTTCGCGATCGAAGCCGAGTCGGCGCTTACCTTCCCGGCCCAGCGCCACCACCAGTTCGGTCCCGCACCCGTCGAGTTCCCGGAACGTTTGCTCCGAGCGGTAGCCGGTGTCGGCCAGCGCCTGGCGCGGTCGGTGTTCGACGTTGTCGCGCACGGCCTGCAGTACCCCCGCCAGTTGCCCGGCGTCGCTGGCGTTGTTGGTCAGCTCGGCCGCCACGATGATGTGGGCGGTCTCGTCGACCGCCGTCTGGGCGTTGTAGCTCGGATCGAACCCGCCGCCGGCGCGCTTCATGATGCGGCTGTCCGGATCGGTGAAGTTCTCCTGCGCCTTGTCCTCGGGCACTCCAAAGTCGCGCTTGTAGCGCCCGCCCTTCGGTTTGCCGTCACCGCCGCGCGGGCGACGCTCGTCATCGTCGCTGCGCCCGCGCGCCTGATCGGCCTCGCGCTGGCGCTGCTCGAGCCGCGCCCGGGCTTCAGCAATCGCCGTCAGCCGCGCCTCGCGCCGCGCGATCTCGGCCGGCACATCCCACTCGGGCTCGTTCCGCTCGGCGTCGTCGGCGGCCTTGGCCCGATTGAGCAGCGCCTCGATCTGCCGTTTCAACTCGGCCTCCGCCTTCACCATATGGCCGTAACTCATCGCCTTGTGGCGGCTGGCGTTTGCCTTGACCTTGGTGCCGTCGATGGCCACCGTCCCGAGCTTGACCAGCCCCATCTCGCGGGCCAGTCGCACCACCTGCACGAACAACTCGCTCAGCTCCTTCAAATGGACCGCGCGAAAGTCGCTCAGCGTGCGGTGGGCCGGGAAGTTGTCTGCCGCCAGGACCCGGAACGCCACATCCTCGTGCAGCTTGCGCGCGATCTTGCGCGAACTGAACACGCCCGTGGCGTACGCATACAGCAGCACCTTGACCATCATGGCCGGATGAAACGGCTGGTTGCGCGGTCCGCCACCGGCATACCGGGCGTGGAACGCGCTCAGATCCAACCCGTCGACCGCGTCGCTGATGAAGTACGCCAAGTGGCCTTCGGGTAGCCACTCCTGCAGCGCCTGGGGCAGCAGCATCTGCTGCTGCGGGCAATAGGGCAGATAGCTCGTCATCTCGACAGTCTACCGGCCCCG
>MWEJ01000657.1 GCA_002071025.1 Verrucomicrobia bacterium ADurb.Bin070
TTCTCGGCATCGCGACGCGCCTGTTTGGCCTTGGGCAGCGTGGTCTTGATGCTGCTCTGGACAATCAGGTTCGTCACCAGACTGCTCATCAGCGCCTTGCGGTGCGACGTCGAGCGCCCGAACTTTTTAGCGATTCTGTTATGACGCATGTTTCAAAACCTCAAACTGTTTACTTGTTACCTTCGAGCAGATCCGGATCAAACTTGTATCCGAGATAGAGTCCCAGCTCGGTCAGCCTGTCCTTGATCTCATTGAGCGACTTCTTGCCGAAGTTGCGATACTTCAGCATGTCCGCTTCCGTCTTCATCGCCAGTTCGCCGACGGTGGTGATATTGGCGTTGTTCAGGCAGTTGGCGGCGCGGACGCTCAGCTCGATCTCATTGACGCTCATGTTCAGGACACGGCGCAGGCGGTCGCGTTCCTCATCGACCTTCTTCTCCGACTCCTCGAACTCCAAGACTTCCTCGCTGTAATCCACGAACACGTCCAGGTGGTGGCGCAGCACGGCGGCGGCGGTCTTCAGCGACTCATCCGGCGAGACGCGGCCGTCGGTCCAGATGTCGAGAATCAGCTTCTCGTAATCCGTGCGCTGGCCCACGCGGGTGTTCTCCACCAGGAAGTTCACGCGCGCCACCGGCGAGAAGATGCTGTCGATCGGGATACGCCCGATCTCCTGCTCGTCGCCCTTGTTCCCTTCAGCCGGGCAGAAGCCGCGGCCGGTCCGGATCTCCGCCTCCAGCGCCAGCACGCCGTCCGCGTCGAGCGTGGCGATATGCTGGGTCGGATTAAGCACCTCGACCGCGTTGTCCTCCGCGAAATCCGCGGCGGTGACCACGCAGGGCCCCTTGCGGTTCAGCTTAAGCCAGACGGGGTTGCGGCTGTAGCTCTTGAGCAGCACGCGCTTCAGGTTGAGGATGATATCGGTGACATCTTCGCTCACGCCGGGCAGCGAGCTGAACTCGTGGCTGGCGCCATTGATCCTGACGGAAGTAATCGCGACACCTTCGATCGAAGAGAGCAGGACGCGACGCAGCGAATTTCCGACGGTGCGGGCGTAGCCCACCTCGAACGGCTCCGCGATGAAGCGCGCGTAGGTGGCGGTCGCTGTGTTCTCTTCCTTCTGCACACGGCGGGGCATTTCAAAACGACTCAAACGAATCGGCATGTTTCCGTCCTTTCAGGCCGCGCGCCCCTGCGGGCCGCGGCCATCAGCACATTCGCTTAGCGCGAATACAATTCGACAATGGCCTGCTCGTCCACGATCGGCGCGATCTGCTCGCGCGTCGGGATGCTCAGAACTTCCGCGCGGAAGGCCTTCCGGTCCAGCGAGAGCCACGTGGGCATCTGCTGCGTGGTGGCGGCCTCGAGACTGCGCGTGGCGAGGTCCCGGCTGCGCGGACGGTCACGGACTTCGATCACGTCGCCGACCTTGAGGATCATGGAGGGCACGGAGACCTTCTTGCCGTTCACCGCCATGTGGCCGTGCAGCACGAACTGGCGTGC
>MWEJ01000658.1 GCA_002071025.1 Verrucomicrobia bacterium ADurb.Bin070
TTGGAATGTCGGCAAGCCGCTCGTCCACGGCACCGACGCCCTCCTCGTCATCCATAAGGTCGGCGCCATGGGCGCAGGTTTCTTTGCCCAGTCCGAGGGCGCGTTCCTCAAGAGCCCGAATATTCTGACCGAGCGCGATCCGTCAAAAATCACTTTCGAAACCCTGCCTGAGGGCACCGTTGGCCTGCGGACGCCCCCGGGCGGCGGTCGCGTGGCGGAAGAGCAGAGCCTCGTCAGCCTCAGCGACGGCTCCCTTTACTGCGTCTACCGCACCATCGATGGCTGGCCCGCCTGCGCCTACAGTCGCGATGGCGCGCGCACCTGGACCGAGCCCGCCTACAAGACATACACGCCTGGCGGCAGGCGCGTCAAACACCCGCGCGCCGCCAACTTCGTGTGGAAATGCGCCAACGGAAAGTTTCTCTACTGGTTCCACAACCACGGCGGACGCTTTGTCGGCGCACTCGGCGCGAACGGCAGAGACGGCCGCAGTCCGTATGACGACCGCAACCCCGCCTGGCTCATGGCGGGCCGCGAGGTCGACACGCCCGCCGGCAAGCGCCTCGAGTGGTCGCAACCCGAGCTCCTGCTCTACGATGACGATCCCTACATCCGCATGAGTTACCCCGATCTTGTGGAGGATGCCGGCGCGACTTTTATCACTGAAACACAGAAGACCACCGGCCGCACCCACCTGATTTCCCCGGCGCTCATCGACGGCCTCTTCGCCCAGTGGGAGGCCTGTGAAGTCGCCACTAACGGGCGCGTGTTGAATCTCACGGGACAGCTTCCCGCACAGGCCGCCATGCCCAGATTGCCGGCGTTCAACCGGCGCGATGCCAAGTCCGAAGACCAGCGCGGTCTCGACCTGCGCACCGGCTTCAGCATAGACGTGTGGTTCACGCTGCCCGCTACCTGGGGCCAGGACGGTCCGTCCGCAAGACCGCACCCGCTGCTTGATTCCCGCGCTGCCGACGGTTCCGGCATCCTTCTAGCTGCTGAGGTGAACGGCGCGCTGCGCATCACGCTCAACGACGGCCGCACCGAGTGCGCCTGGTCCAGCGACCGGAACCTGCTGACAGCCGGCAAGGCCCATCACGCCGTCATCACCGTCGACGGCGGCCCGAAGATCATCACCTTCGTGGTCGACGGCACGCTGTGCGACGGCGGCGAACAGCGGCAGTTCGGCTGGGGTCGCTTCAGTCCCGATCTGCGTACGCCCAACGGGAGCGCGACCCTGACAATCGCGCCTGTCGTCAATACCCTGCGCCTCTACAACCGGGCGCTTCGCACCAGCGAGGCGGTCGGCCATTACAAATCCGGACTCTCAAGCCGCTGAACGACACATCGCATGACTGCCATAAAAACAGGCCTCGTACCTTGCCCATCCCAAAGGATTCACGACGTCGATGTCGGCGACCTGCAAAAAATCTGTGTCGGCCGTGTAGATTCGCCGTACGGCGTGCTCGTGCATGAGCGCAACTGTTCTTATGTC
>MWEJ01000659.1 GCA_002071025.1 Verrucomicrobia bacterium ADurb.Bin070
CGACTGGATCGCCTGGGAGAAGCACGCCACGCCTTACAACGACCTCGTCCTGAAATTCGGCGAGCCGGGCCGGAGTCTTATGGCCGAGATCGATGAAGAGGTCAAGGCGCGCCGGGGCGGGCTGCCCGGCTGCAGCATGGTGTCGGACGCCTTCTTCCCGTTCCGCGACGGCGCGGAGGTCGGCATCCGCGAAGGCATCACCGCAATCGTTCAGCCCGGCGGCGCGATCCGCGACTGGGACGTGATCGACTGCTGCAACGACGCCAACGTCGCCATGGTCTTCACCGGCCAGCGCAGCTTCAAGCATTGAGCCTTATTTCAGGAACAGCATCGAGCCGACCGGCGGGTAGGTCACGACCAGCGTGCCGGGACCGGTGATCCACGCGACTTTCTCCGCCGTGTAGAGCCCGCCGGGCATCGGTGCGCCGTCCACGTAGAGCGCGTGCACGTACTGCTTGCCGGTGAAGGCCAAGCCGAGCGTCGCGCCGGATGTGACATGCAGGTCGGTCGCGCGCGGCAACCGCGCCGCGTCGAGCGCGAGCGTGCCGGCCTCGAGCCGCGTGTCGCCGACGTAGGCGGCGGTCGCGCCCGCGAGCGCCAACGTGCCCGCGCCGCGCTTGACGAGCGGCCCCGTCCCGGTGGCGGGACCTGCTTCGCAGCGGGCGGAGGCGGCCACGTCGAACACCCCCTCGCCGTCGAGCGCCACCGTACCAAGTGCCAAGGTCGGAAGGAAACTGTCGTGAGCGGCCAGCGCGAGCACCGCACCGTCGCCCAGCGCGAGCGCCGGCATGTTAAACGTACCGTCCGGCACGGGCGAGTCGAGCATGACAAGGCCGGTCGCCCCGGCGGGCAGTTCCAGCGACGCGAGCGAAGCGACGGCGGACATGGCGTCGGAAGGCGCGTCAGAGGCGAAGCGCACGTCGCGGACACGCATCTCGGCATTCACGCCGCCGGTGCCTCCGCCGAAGCCGACATACGCATACTCGCCGCCGACGCGCTGAGCGATGTCCACGTCGGTGAACACGTTCGTGACGGCGCGGAATTCACGCGACGGATTCAGCGTGTCGGAGCGGGGGCCGTCGTTGCCGATGATGCTCGTGAGCGTCTTGGCGACGGGGTCATACTGCACGGTGACGCGCGTGACGGCATTGCTGTAAAAGAGGACCGGCTCATACAGTTGCCTGGAGTCCGCGAGGAACGTGCCGTTATAGCCGATCGCCACGCGGTTCTTTTCTCCGGTAGTGTTGCCGGGATAGAAGTACCAGCGCACGCCGACGCTGTTCTGCATCCCTAGGAAGCCGGCCGATAACACATTGCCTTGGGCATAGCCCGGTCCGCGCGGGTCATTGTGCAGGAACATGCAGAAGGCGTCGGCGGGGAAATTCATGCCCGCGCCCCACGTGTAGTCAAATGTGCACGTCCAGGCGTCTGATACGCGGACGCGGCGCGTCGACGTGACGGTTCCGTTGGTGTTGTTGATGGCCGCG
>MWEJ01000660.1 GCA_002071025.1 Verrucomicrobia bacterium ADurb.Bin070
CGATCCCGCGCGCTACGGCACGCTGCCGGAGAATGTCCGGCACGAGGTGGCGCGCGCGATCGGCGCGGTGAACCGCGCGCTCGGCCGGCTGGGTGGCACCGTGCTGGCGGTCGGCCCCGGCCGCTGGGGCACGCACATGGCGTCGCTCGGCGTACCGGTCACCTTTTCCGAGATCAATCACATCGCCGCGCTGTGCGAGGTCGCGCAGATGCACGCCGCGCTGACGCCCGACATTTCGCTGGGCACCCACTTCTTCGGCGAGCTGGTTGAGATGAACATGCTGTACTTCGCGCTCTTTCCGGAACGCCCGGGAAACCGGCTCGACCTGGCGCGCCTCGCGGCCGGCACCGACTGCCTGCCGGAACTTGTGCCGGATCTCGCGCCGACCATGCGGCCGGTGTTGCGCCTGCTGCGCGCCGACCGGCTTGAGCCTGACGGCCTGTGGCTTGCGGCCGACGCGCCGGAACAGTGCGTCACCGTCGGCCGGCGATGACCCCCTTCGTGCACGTGAACGCTTACCGCTCCGCTGTGAACGTGTACGGCCTGTTCTCCCCCCGTTCACGTTCACGTTCCCGTTCACGATTGCGATCCCGATTCCGATGTGGCAAGGCCGGCAGCCGGTTGTTCTGGGCCGACAGGAATCGGTCAGAGACCGGGAGGGGGCGCGTGTTTTGCGCGGAGCGCTGGGGGCGCGGACGGCCCCGTCCGCGGTGAGCGACCTCGTGCAAGGCAGACGGGCGGACTGCATTCTGACGGATGGCCGGCGTATTCGCCAGACAGCCTTTCCGCGTAATCGGTGGTTGACCGGGGGATGCGCGTTCAGTGCGTGTTTTGCGCGAGGCGCAGTCGGGAGCGCGGGCGTCCCCGCCCGCACCGAGAAAGGTCGCGCACGATTCAGATGCGCGGTCTGGCGCTCAATGAATACGCGCCCAGCCTTTTACGCGCAACGTTGTTGCGGGCGTGGACGCCCGCGCTCCCGACTCGCCTGCTTCCCTTTTCACCCGGAACACAGAACCTTCGCGAACCCCGGCCGCCAACCGATTACCCTTTCCGCGGACGGGGCCGTCCGCGTCCCCGGTCTTGCGCATCTTTTTCACCAGAAACGTATGACCTCCACCCCCCGGTCTCCCTCGTTCACGTACACGATGCCCCCGCTTCCCCGTGTACGTGAACGTGTACCGCTCCGCTGTGAACGTGTACGGCCTCCACGGCCCCCCGGTCTCCTTCGTTCTCGTTCCCGTACACGTACACGACACCCCCGCTTTCCCGTGTACGTGAACGTGTACCGCTCCGCTGTGAACGTGTACGCCCTCCACGGCCCCCCGGTCTCCTTCGTTCACGTTCCCGTTCACGTACACGTACACGACACCCTATTCGCATCCCCGTGCACGTGAACGCTTACCGCTTCGCTGTGAACGTGTACGGCCTGTTCTCCCCCCGTTCACGTACACGTTCCCGTACCCGTACACGACACCCTATTCG
>MWEJ01000661.1 GCA_002071025.1 Verrucomicrobia bacterium ADurb.Bin070
GTGCCGAAGGCCACGAGAATCATCATAAAGGGAAAAGCCAGCGCCACGCCGGCAATCGCGTCGCGTCCGCACCCTTGCCCGATGAAGAGGCGGTCGACGACGTTGTACAACGCGTTTACGACGGTGCCGACAATGGCGGGCAGGGAGAGTTCCCAGAGCAGCTTTCCAATGCCGTCATGCCGGAGGCGTTCAAGCGTGTTCATGAGAGTCCGATCAGGTCGCGGATGTCGTCGAACGAAAGCTTCTGCATCACCGCTTCGTCGGTGACGCCGACAGTCGCATGGATGATCGCTTGCTTGCGGCGCTGCATCTCCAAGACCTTTTCCTCCACGGTGTGCTCGGCGATCAGCTTGATGCTGTAGACCGTCCGCTTCTGCCCGATACGGTGGGCGCGGTCGGTGGCCTGGTCCTCGACCGCCGGATTCCACCACGGGTCGAAGTGAACGACCATGTCGGCGCCGGTCAAGTTTAAACCGGTGCCGCCCGCCTTGAGACTGATCAAAAAAACCGGAATGTCGGGGTTCAGGTTAAAACGCTGGCACTGCTGCATACGGTCTTGCGTCGATCCGTCCAGATAGCAGTAACTGTGGCCGCGCCGGTCCAGTTCTTCGCGCAGCAGTTTCAGCATGCTGACAAATTGGCTGAAGACCAGGATGCGGTGGCCGCCATCGACGGCCTCGTCCAACAGCTCCAGAAAGGCGTCCAGTTTCGCGGACGGAGCCTCGTAAGCGCCGGGACGGTGGTGGTCCTTGAGCAGGTCCAGGTGACAGCAGGCCTGCCGCAGGCGCATCAAAATCGCCAGGATCTCAAACCGGGCGCGGTCAAAGCCTTTGGCGCCGACGAGGTCGCCCACCTTGCGGCGCGAGTCTTCGAGCAACGCGTTGTAGACGCATTGCTGGTCGAGCGTCAACGGGCAGAACGAGACCTTGGTGATCTTGTCGGGCAGATCTTTGGCCACGTCTTTTTTTAGACGACGCAAAAGGAAGGGATGGATCTTGCGCCGCAACTTGGCCTGAGCCAGTTCGCCCTCACGGTCGCCGGCTGCGATCGGCTGCTCATAATCGCTCCGAAACGCTTCATAGTCGCCCAGATAGTCCGGCATCAAGAAATCCATGATCGACCAGAGATCAGCCACACTGTTCTCTATCGGCGTGCCGGTCAACACCAGACGGTTGACCGCATGGATCTGTTTTGCGGCAACCGCGTTCTGGGTTGAACGATTCTTGATGTGTTGGGCCTCGTCCAGCACCGCGACCGAAAAAAGAAACGGCCGGTAAGCCTCAAGGTCGCGGCGCAACAATGCGTAGGAGGTGATGACCAGATCGCTCTCGGGAATCTTTTCAAAAAGTGGCTCGCGGTCGGGGCCGTTAATGACCAGACGTCGCAGACTTGGCACGAACGTCTCGGCTTCGCGGCTCCAGTTCTCAACCAGACTGGTTGGACAAACCACCAGCGCCGGTTTGCCGACGGCCTGCGCATCG
>MWEJ01000662.1 GCA_002071025.1 Verrucomicrobia bacterium ADurb.Bin070
CGGCAAGGACGGCAAGAAGCAGGAAGACGCCGCGCCCGACGTGAAGCCGGAGGAGATCGACGCCTATCTCGCCAAGATCAAGAAGATCGACCTGGGCGGCGCTGACGGCGGCCCGGCCCCGGCATGGGACGACGGCGCGCTCAAGACGGTGGCCCCGCTCTTCATCAAACACAAGATCGGCGACGCGGCGGCCAACGAGATCATCGCGGCCTACGCCAAGCACGTCAGCGGGCAGTACAGGGCCGCGCACGAGGCAGACCGAGCCGTCCTAAAATCGCTGCGCGACGAGTGCGGCAAGCGTTTCGGGGCCGACATCAAGCGCTTCGCGGCCGAGGGACGCCGCGGCGGCGAGCACGTGTTCGGCAAGGACCTCTTCCAGAGGCTCGCGCGCGTCGAGGCCTTCGGCAGCGATCCGGACATCATCGAGGCGCTGGCCAAGATCGGCCGGGGCCTCACGCGCGACGGCGCGGCCGGCGGCGACAAGGGCGGCGCGGCCGAGCGCTCCCTGGCCGACCGCATGTACGGCGGCAAATGACACAATCTCCCTGCGGCTGTTCGCGGGGGCAACGGAGGAAATGAATCATGGCGATCAAGGGAACACGCAACCCGACGCTGCGGGACCTGTACAACGGTCTCAAAGAGGACGGGTCGTTCGACCGCGACATCGTGGAGCTGGTCCTGGAGGCGAACTCCGAGCTGCTCGCGGACGCGGTGGTGAAAGAGGCGAACGGGCGGGAGAACGACCGGACCACGATCCGGACGGGCCTGCCCGACGCGACGTGGACGGCGTACTACGAAGGCGTCCAGCCCAGCAAGGGCAGCAAGAAACAGGTCAGCAACGCGATCGGCACGCTCAAGAGCCTGATCCAGGTCGACAAGGAGCTGATCGACGACAGCCCGAACGGCGCCGAGGAGATGCTGGACGAGGCGTTCAGCCACGCCGAGGCGATGGGCAACGAGGTCTCCGACGCGATCTTCTACGGCAACATCAAGGTCAACGCCAAGAAGTTCAACGGCCTGGAGCCGATCTACAACGCCTACGGCGGGCTGGATCCCAAGACGAGCGCCCACTACTGCATCCAGTCTTCGGCCCGCTCGACCAGCGCGTCCAACACCGCCCTGCGCTCGATCTGGCTGATCGGCTGGGGACGCCGCGGGGCTTACCTGCACTTCCCGCGCGGCAGCAAGGGCGGCCTGGAGCGCGGACCCGTCAAAGAGAACACCATCACGGTGAACGATGACGGCGCGCGGCTGGAGGTGAAGGAGCAGTTCTTCAAGTGGCGCGTCGGCCTGACGGTCAAGGACTTCAGGAGCTGCGGCCGCATCTGCAACATCGAGAGCAACAACCTCACGACCCTGGACAAGGACCTCGGGGAGGACATGCTGCGCCTCAAGACGCGCGTCAAGACCGGCGGGCTCAAGCCGGTGTTCTACATGCCCGAGAGCGTGTACGAATGGCTGGCCGTGAAGACGCGCCG
>MWEJ01000663.1 GCA_002071025.1 Verrucomicrobia bacterium ADurb.Bin070
GTCCGCGACAGTCAGCGTGATGGCGCTGCCGGTGTCGGCGAACTGATAGGTGAAGTCGCTGTCCGGGTTGCCGACCCGCAGCGCGTTAACGCTGCCGGTGAGCGCGCCGTAGGTGAAGAGCGTGAAGGTGCCGGGCGGCGCGTCTTCGCTCACGAGGATGGTCAATCGCGTTCCCACTGCGAGGGTGCCGGCGACAGCGAGGCGGTCGCTGCTGTCGGTCTCCGCGAGATCGACAGCCAAGACGGCGTTGTCCGCAAACGTTGCGGTTGTGACAGCGTCAGTCCGCACGCTGTTGAAACTGGGATTGAGCGTGGCGCCGCTGGAGACCAGCACCGCGTTGTTCGGCAGCGAAGTGAGCGCAAGCGTGCCGGACAGCACGTTGACCGGCGCATCGAAGGAGTGGGCTCCTGCAAGTGTCAGGCTGCCGACGCCGGCCTTGGTGAACCCTGCCTCCGTGGCGCTGCCGCTCTCCATGACGAGCGGTTGGGTGATGGTCACATCGTGGAGACGAGTGTCGATTGTGACGCCGTCCGCGCCGAGCAGCAGTTCATCGACGCCGAAAAGATAGTCGTCCAGCGAGGGCGTGGTCTGCGCATTGACAGAGGTCGATGTCGGCAGGCCGGCGCAGTCGAAGACGCCGCCGTCCAAGATGACGCGCGCGGTGCCGATGCTGCCCAAGGCGCGCGCGGTGACCGGCAGGATCAACCGGCCGCCGTCGAGCCGCAGGCTCGCGAGATTGTTCTGATTGTCGTTGATCCAGTTGAAGTAATCGCGGACTTCAAAAACGCCGTCCGGGCCGACCGTCACTTCGGCGCTGCCTTTTCGGTTGCCGCCACCGATAAAATCGGCGTATCCGGCCATCGTCAGGAAACTGAGCGAGACGGTGCCGTTGGAGACAGTCAGGGTGCCGGGTCCGTTGACGCCGAGACTGAACCAGTTCTTGGCCGCATAGAGCGAGCCGCCGTTGTCAATCAAGAGGTCGGCGCTCCCGCCGACCGCGTTGACGATGGTGGATTCTGCGTCGAGCAGGTCGAGGCGGCCGCCCGCCACATGCACGGTCGATGTGCCGGGCTGCGAACCTTCCGCCATCAGCCGCATGCCGCCGGCGGTGAGCGTCGCGCCGGATTCGATGATTAATTTTGACGTCTGCCCGACCGCGTTGTACATGGTTTGCAGGACATCGCGGTTACCGCCGCGCAGGGTGTACGCCGCGCCGGCAGCGAGGCGCGTGACGCCTTGGCGGAAATTGAAGCGGTAGGCGCTGTTGTTTTCATCCGCGCCGCCGGCCAGGATCAATTCGCCGTTGCCCTGTTTGGTGAGCGTGCCGCTGCCCGTCCAGTCCAAGGGACCGCTCACCGTCAGATCCGTGCCGCCCAGATCGAGGACGCCGTTCGCCTGCACGTAGAGCGGGTTGGCATACGTCGCGCTGCCGCTGCCTGTCATGAGGGCGGTGCCGCCCGCGAGGGTCAGCGGGCC
>MWEJ01000664.1 GCA_002071025.1 Verrucomicrobia bacterium ADurb.Bin070
CACCACTTTTTCAGCGTTGGGCGCGATGATGCTCCCGGCGATAAAGATGATGGCGATAACGGAAATCAGCGGGCCGAAGAGGGCAGCTTTTGCGACGGCGCGCGGGAAACGCCAGTTGCAGAAAAGACCGATGAGTACCGGCGCGACGACCGCGCGCAGGGTGGAGAAACAGATGCCCCAGGCGTCGACCTCGACGATCGCCCCGGCCAGCGTTTTGCACCAGAGCGGCGTCATGACAAAAGCGGTGAGGGTCGAAGCCATGGTCAGGATCACCGAGAGCGCCACGTTCGCACGGGCGAGATAGGCGATCAGGTTGGACGCCACGCCGCCGGGGCAGGCGGCGACGAGAATCAGGCCCGCCGCAAAGCCCGCCTCCAGGTGCAGCAGGCGCCCGAGACCCCAGCCGATCAGCGGCATCACCGAATACTGGCAGGCAAAGCCGAGCGCGAAGGAGCCCGGAATCTTGAAGAGCCGCTTGAAATCGTCCAGCGTCAGCGTGAACCCCATGCCGAGCATCACGAGCGCGATGGCACCCTCCACCCAGCGGCCGGAAAACCAGAGGAACGCGGGGGGATGAAGAATGCCGATCACGGAGGCGAGGACGATCCAGACGGGGTAGAGATTGACAAAGAGGGCGAGGATGTTCATGAGATCTTTCGTGTGGGCGTGCGGGATTAAAGATCGCGGTGGCTGGTGTAGCCGGGGCCGCCGCCGGCGACGTAGCCGCCGCTGTGTCCGGCGGCGTCGCGGCTGACCCAGAACGCATAGAACGCGCCGCGTCGCAGCCCGAAACGCAGGCGCACCGGCTTGCCGACGAGCGCGGCGAGGTCGTCGGCGCCTTGCCAGGTGAGCGGCGCGCGGGTTTTGTCGCCCGTGAAGGGACGGCAGTTGGCCAGGGTGAACGGCTCGATGACCGTGCCGTCTGCACCAAGGATTTCCGCACGCAGCTCACCCTGCGGGCAGTCGGCGTTGATAAAGAGGTGCTTGCCGGAAAAGACGACCGGCCGCGTGGTGACGTGCCCGGTGGAGGCGCCGGCATGGAGCGACGCAAAGCCGTCGCGGCGCAGTGTGGCGAGGCCGATCGCGTTCGGGTCGTACATGCACTGGCTGTTGAGCGAGCCGTCGGGACGAATGGCGCCCTCCATGTTGCCGCGGCAGCCAGAGTAGTAAAAGTGGAGCCGGTCGCCCGCGATCACGCAGATGTTGCCGCCGCTCTCGACAAAGCCGCGCTCCCAATCGTCTTTGCGCGAGGCGGGGATGTGCGCGCGGCGGTCGGGGCGGGCGAAGTGAAAACCGTCGCGGCTGTAGCCGAACGACAGCTCATTCAACTTGGGAAGCCCCATCCTGGCGCAGTGCTTGTTTTCCGGGCCGCGGTGCAGCTCGAAGAAACCGAGCATGACGCTCTCATACGCGACGGCGTCGAAGTTGTAGAGCTGCGGCGTGTGCGCGTATCCCGGTTCCGGCGCGTCGAGGCG
>MWEJ01000665.1 GCA_002071025.1 Verrucomicrobia bacterium ADurb.Bin070
CGGCGGCGGGCTGATTCTGGGACCGGGCACCCTGCACTATATCGGTGGCGCGGCCGCAGCGGGCGGCTACACGCTCGACACCGGCGACGACACGCGCGCGGCGGTGCTGCGGACCGAGGGCGACATCACCTTCACCGGCAAGGCGGAGGCGCTGTCCGGCGCTCTGGTCAAGACCGGTCCGGGAACGGCCACCTTCATGGCGGCGGGCCTGAACGTGTTCAATGCCGGACCCGGCGCGGGCATCAGTCACAATGTGCTGGACATCGGGCCGAACGGCGAGAGTCCGACGACCGGCTTTGGCGGTTTCAACGTGGCGGACGGCAAAGTGGTGATCGGCGGTCAGGGTCAGACCAACCTGTTCAACGGGCTTGTCGTGGTCGGCCTCAACAGCACGGCCGAGGCGGATGCCGAGACCGCCGGCACGCTGGAAGTGGTCGGCGGCAGCACCGAGATCGCCAGCGAGCTGATCATCGGGCGCAGCAACGGCACGACGGTGACCGCGCCGACGCCCCGCGCCTCGACCCTGCGCATGAGCGGCGGCGAGATGACCGTCGGCGCGCTGGTGCTCGGCCGCGCGCTTGAGCCAGAAGGCCATCAGTCGGCACCGCGCTTTGAGCTGTCGGGCGGGCTGCTCACCGTGCGCGGGCCGTGCCTCTGGCCCGAACAGGCCGGCGCGAACGCCACCGTCACGATCAGCGGCGGCAAGCTGGACCATCTGGCGCAGGACAACGCGAGCGTGCGGTGCGCCAATTTCGGCGGCGACGTGACGCTGACGCTTTCCGGCAGCGGCGAGCTGATCAGCGCCCGCAAGCTGCTGCTCTGCTTCGGCGCGAACAGCACCACGACAGTCAATCTCGACGGCGGGGTGCTCAGGGTCCAGAACATCGAGAAGGGCGGCAGCGGTCTCTCCGGCGTGGTCCGTTTCAACGGCGGCACCTACTGTCCGACTCAGATCGGCGTGTTGCAGGCGCTCACGGCTGCGACGGTTGGGGCGGGCGGCGCCGTGTTCGACCTTTCTGAGATCGACACCTACACGGTCGCGCAGGTGATGACACACGACGCGGCGCTGCCCGGCGCCGACGGCGGTCTGACCAAGACCGGCGCGGGACGCTTGATTCTCAGCGGCAAGCAGGCGTACGACGGGCCGACGGTGATCGAGGAGGGCACGCTGAGCCTCGCGCTCTCCGGTGGCGTCTCGAACGTCACGGCGCTCAGCGCGGCACCCGGCGCGGCGCTGGAACTCGATGCGGGCGGCGTGCAGACCGTGGCGCTGGCCGGGCTCACGTTGGGAACGGCCGCTCCGGCTGTTCCGGCCGCGCTTCACTTGACCTTCGCGGCCGACGGCTCGGCGCACGATCTGCTGGCGGTTGATGGTCCGGTCACGCTGGGCGAGGTGGACCTCACGCTGAGGGTGGCGGGCTCTTCGGACGTCTTCTCCCGCAACGGCACCTACACGCTCATCACCTACACCGGC
>MWEJ01000666.1 GCA_002071025.1 Verrucomicrobia bacterium ADurb.Bin070
GGCGATATAACCGCGCAGCGCGAATTGCGCAGCCGTTAAACGGCTGACGAATTCGGCATGACGATCCAGATTGTGCTCCTTATCGGCCATACGCTCTGATGAAGTATGGACAATTCGGGTGACAATCTAACGCATTATTTTTCTTTTTCGGTAATCGGCTAGCCCGCCGCCCGCAGAGCGGGAACAAACGATGGGGGAACCTCATCCACAGATATGGCACGTTGTTGCGGGCGAGAACGCCCGCAACACTTTGGAGCGCGGCGGCTTGCCGCCGCTTTGGAAAGCGGGAGCAAGCTCCCGCACTCCACACCGCCTGCACCACTGCTTCTGACGCGCCACGGAACGCGGACGAGGCCGTCCGCGCCCCCAGTCTTGCACACCTTTTCGCTAGAGACGCGCGATCTTCGCGCACCCACTTGCCGATTACTCTTTCCCGAGCGTTTCCTTGTGGGCGTAGTGCGTGTGCAGCAGATGGTGCGAACGCTCACCGAGCGGTCGGCCCAGATACTCTTTGTAGAGCGTCTGGATGTCAGGATTCTCGTGCGATTTCCGCAGCTTCTTGCTCTCGTCCTCGCTGTAGATGGCGGCGATGCGTTTCAGGCGCACCGCGTCGTCCGTAAAGCGCGGCTGGCCGCCGCCGCCGATGCAGCCGCCGGGGCAGGTCATCACTTCGATGAAGTGGTACGGCGAGCCGTTCGCCTTGATGTGTTCCAGCAAGCGACGGGTATTGCCCAAGCCGTGCGACACCGCGACCTTGAGTTCGACGCCTTCCAGGAAGGACCACTCAGGCTGCGTGCCGGTGATGGTGAGCGCCGCCTCCTTGACACCGCCGAGCCCTTCGATGGCTTTGACGTGCAGATTATCGACCGGCAGCTCCTTGCCGGTGACGATCTCGTAGGCCGTGCGCAGCGCCGCCTCCATCACGCCGCCGGTGTTGGCGAAGATATCGGCCGCGCCCGAGGAGAGCCCCAGCGGCGCGTCCATCGCCTCGTCCGGCAGATTGACGAAATCGATGCCGGCCTCCTTGATCATCTTGGCCAATTCGCGCGTGGTGAGCACGTAGTCGACATCCTGAACGCCGCTGGAGGCCATTTCGGGGCGCTGCGACTCGTACTTCTTGGCTGTGCAGGGCATCACCGATACGACGACGATCTCCTCTGGCTGCTTACCGATCTTCTGCGCGTAGTAGCTCTTGGCGACGGCGCCGAACATCTGCTGCGGCGATTTGCAGGTTGAGAGATTGGGCAGGAACTGCGGGTAGTAAAACTCCGCGAAGTTGATCCACCCCGGCGAGCAGCTCGTGAACATCGGCAACGCCACCGATTCCTTGTCGACCAACGCCTTCTTGAGCCGCGTCAGCAGCTCTGTCCCCTCCTCCATGATGGTCAGATCGGCCGTGAAGTTGGTGTCGAACACCCCGTCAAAGCCGAGCCGCCGCAACGCCGCCGCCATCTTGCCGGTGACGCGCGTGCCG
>MWEJ01000667.1 GCA_002071025.1 Verrucomicrobia bacterium ADurb.Bin070
TACGGCTTGGTCTCCATGGGCTACGAGACCTCTCCGTATGCCGACGCGCTCGACACGACCCACACGCTCTACGATTCGGACCTCCGCCTGTGGAACACCAAGGACGCGCTGGATCAGCTCAACCGCGATTACCTCTCGGTCAACCACATCGGCCACGGCAGCGCCACGACGTGCATGAAAATACCGCTCTCGAACACCAACTACCAGGCCGCCGTCGCCGCCTTCACCAATTCGCTCCCCTACTTCATCTACTCGCAGGCCTGTGACAGCGGTGCCTTCGACACCCCAGACTGTTTCGCCGAGCAGATCGTCACGGTCAGCAACGCCGCCTGCGCCGCCGTGATGAACGCGCGGGCCGGCTGGGAATTCGTCGGCGTGGTCGGCGGCCAGTCCCACCGCTTCCACCGCAGTTTCTGGGACGCCGCCCTGCGCGGTACGGCCACGCGCTTGGGCACCATCAACGAAGCGTCGCGCCGCGCCAACCTGCATATGCTCACCCCGTATGCCGCCAACCACTGGCGCTGGGTCTACTACGAGCTCAACCTGTTCGGCGATCCTGCCGCCTCGTTTGCACCGGCCCTCAACGCCGTGCCGCCCGCCCTCGCGCACGCGCCGCTCATCAACACCTACGACACGCAGACCGCGTACCGCGTCACCTGCACGCTCGAGCCGCTCGGACTCTATGATCCTGACGCCGTCACGCTGCTGTGGCAGACCGACCGCGCCCCGGGCGTGACCCATACGCAGCATCTGACCCAGATCGCCGGCAACCTCTTCGAGGGCGCGATCGCCCCGCAGCCCGCGCACACACGCATCGCTTACCGCCTTGCGGCCGCGAACCACGCCGGCTATGCGGGCGACTGGCCCGCCGATGCCGACAGCGCAAGCTTTTACGTCACCGACCGCCTCAACCTGGAAATCCGCGGCTCGCCCTTCGACATCGGCGCCGTCGCCCCCGATTACGGCACCACCTATTTCGCCTCCGGCCTCGTCGCGACGGCCTCCGCCCCCCCGTTCGTGCCGGTCACCGACGCGACCCGATATGCCGCCACCGGCTTCTTCGGCACCGGCAGCGTCCCGCAAAGCGGCACGAACCTCACCGTCTCATTCCCTGTCGCCTCGCATTCCATGCTGGTCTGGCTCTGGCAGCGCCAGCACCGCCTCACGCTCACCGCCGCGCACCCGGCCTTCCCCGTCCAGCAGCTCTGGGGCGCAGAGGGTCAAGCCCTCGCCGTCCCCGCCGTGCCCGCCACGCTTACCACCGGCACCGTGCTCCACGCCTTCGCTGAATGGCGCCTCGACGGCACGCGCTCGCCTGCCGCCCCCGCCACCTGCACGCCCGTTTACGGCATGTTCGTCATGGACGCCCCGCATACTCTGGAGGCGGTCTACCTGCCGGCCGACCTCGACGCCGACGGCAACGGGCTCGCCGACTGGTGGGAGGTCAGCCACACCGGCACCAACGGACTCAA
>MWEJ01000668.1 GCA_002071025.1 Verrucomicrobia bacterium ADurb.Bin070
TGCGCCGAGACGTCGTCGGAGGCAAGCGCGGAAATGGCCACGCACTGCAGGCGCAGCGGAAGCGGGTGCGGCGGCCGAATCCAGCGAAGATCCGAATGGGCTCGGCCGATCCGTCGCTCACCGGGGTGGCCGGGCTCTTGCCCTTCGGGGTGTTCCTCCGCCGCGCGGGCCTGGACGCGCAACTCTCCGCTGCCTTCGATGAGCTCAAGTCCGGCGACGCGGTCGTGTATCCCATGAGTGCGCAGATGCGCTTGCTGATCGACGCTTGCGCCGCAGGCGAGCAGCGCGTCTTCGGCCTCGAGGGCCTCGCGAGCGACCCCCTGTTCGTGGAGCTTGCCGGTGGCACCGTGCCCAGCATCGACACGGTGTACCGCGATCTGACGCGCATGGACTGCCTCCAGAACGCGAAACTGGAGCTGATCCTGGCCCAGCGCGGGCTCGACGCCCTGAAGACGACGCGCGCCGAGCGGGTCCACTGCGACATCGACACGACGGTCGAGCCCCTCTTCGGAGAGCAGGAGGGTGCGGAGCTCGGATACAACCCGAGGTACCGTGGCCGTCCCAGCTACCACCCCATCCTGGCCATGGTGGCCGAGACGGGCACCTGCGTGGGGGCTCGCCTTCGCCCTGGCGACGTCGGGCTCGGCAACGAGGATGCGGAACTGATCGGCGCCTACGTTCGCCGCGTCGTTCACCATGTCCCCGCCCAGACCGGCGTTGTCGTGCGCATCGACGCCGGCGCCGACTGCACGCAGATCCTGCGCGCGCTGGACGATGTCCCCGGCGCTCTCTTCATCGTCAAGGCCCGCCTCACGCCCGACCTGGCCGGAGAGGTGATGATGGCGCCCGGGTGGGCGACGGTGGAAGAGGACGCCGATGGCGAGCCGCTGGTCCAGGTCACCGAACTGAACTTTCAGCGCGACGAGTGGACGCAGATCCAGAGACGCTTCCGGGTCATCGCTGTGCGCCGGCGCGACCGAGACACGGGTAAGCAGATCCAGCTCTGGTCCCAGCTCGACTTCAGCGTCCAGGTCTTCATCACCAACGACACCCTCAGTGACCCCTGGGACATCGCGCAGGACTACGATGGGCGCGCCGAGATCGAACCCCGCATCGCGGAGCTGAAGAACGGCGTTGGCATCGCCAAGGTGCCGACCAGCCACTTCGAAGCCAACCACGCCATGATGCTCATCAAGCTCCTGACGCACAACCTGATGCGTGCCTACGCCGTCGCGACGGCTCCCGACCTCCACTGGCGTGGCCCCTGGCTCTCCCGAGCGCTCATACGCGTTCCTGGCCGCCTGTCGCGGTCCGGACGCCAACAACGCCTGCACACTCCGCCCGCCTCCCGAGTCCACCAGATTCAAAGACAGCTGTGCTGATGCGGATGACAACTGAATATCGATGGTGGGGGAAAGGGGGCCGTCTATCCTCAGGTCCATTTCCGCTGCCCAGAGAGCCGATTC
>MWEJ01000669.1 GCA_002071025.1 Verrucomicrobia bacterium ADurb.Bin070
GGTTGGTGGCCGGGGTTCGCGAAGGTTCTGTGTTCCGGGTGAAAAGGGAAGCAGGCGAGTCGGGAGCGCGGGCGTCCTCGCCCGCAACAACGTTTCGTGTAAAAGGCCGGGCGCGTATTCATTGAGCGCCAGACCGCGCACCTGAATCGCGCGCGACCTTTCTCGGTGCGGGCGGGGACGCCCGCGCTCCCGACTACGCATCGCGCCAAACACGCACTGAACTCGCATCCCCCTGCCACCAACCGATTACGCTGATGAAAAAACCTCCCGGTGTACGCCGGGAGGTTTTTTTTGTATAGTAAGGGCTCTCGTTGACGATAAGCGGCAGCGAGTAACGTGCAATCTGGGAGAAACGAATGAAACGTGCATGGCCGGTGTTTTTGGTCTTTCTCGCGATGGGTTTCGGGGATGTCGTGGGACCTTTGGTGACGTTGGTCAAAGAGACCTTCCAGGTGTCCAACTTCACGGCGCAATTGGTGCCGCTGACCGGCTTCCTCATGTTCGGGTTGCTCTCGGTGCCGATGGGGCTGGTGCAGGACCGCAAGGGCAAAAAATTCGTGTTGCTGCTGGGGCTGTCGGTCGCTCTGGCCGGCGCGCTGCTGCCGATCGCCGCAGGCATGTACGGACGCCAGGTGGTGATCGAGGCCGGCGACCTGACGAAGTTCTACGTGGTGCTGGCCTCGATCCTGCTGCTGTGCGCGGGCGCGACGATTCTTCAGGTCTGCGGCAATCCGGTGATGCGAGACGTCTCGCCGCCGGGCACGTTCGCGAGCAACCTCTCGCTGGCGCAGTCGGTGAAGGCGGTGGGCTCCTCGATGGGCTTCCTGCTGCTGCCGCTGGTGGCGAAACCGTTGGGGCTGTCGTGGTCGGTGCAGTATCCGATCTTCGCAGCGGCGCTGCTGGTCGCCCTGTGCACCTGCCTGCCGCTGCCGCTGAAGGCGGAGCGCGAAGAGTCGCGCCAGCCGGCGACGCTGCGTTCGTGTTTCACGCTCTTCGGCAAGAACACCTTTGTGCTGACGATGGTGCTCGGCATCTTTTTTTATGTCGGGGCCGAGGTGTGCTTCAACTCGGGCGTGCCGCTGCTCTTGAAGGAGCGCTTCGGCCTGGATCTCGAGAACAGCCTCTGGGTGAGCTGGTCGCTCTTCTTCCTGCCGATCCTGGTGGGTCGGTTCGCCGGCGCGGCGATCCTGCGCGTGCTCAAGCCTGCGCTCTTCCTGAAGCTGACCGCCGTGCTGTCGCTGGCCGGGATCGCGGCCGTCTTCAGCGGCGTTCAGGCCCTGACTTACGCCGGGATCGTGGTGGCGGCACTGGGCTTCGCGAACATCTTCCCGTTGATCTTTTCGATCGCGGTCGACGCGATGCCCGACCGTGCCAATGAGATCTCCGGCCTGATGATCTCTGCGATTGCGGGCGGGGCCATCCTGCCGCCGGTCATGGGCTGGGTGGTGGACCTCGCCGACAA
>MWEJ01000670.1 GCA_002071025.1 Verrucomicrobia bacterium ADurb.Bin070
GTGCTGGTGACCAACGGCGTGTATGATGCCGGCGGCCGCGTCGCGCCCGGCGACACCACGCTCAAGACGCGCGTGATCGTCACCAACGCCGTCACCGTGCGCAGTGTCAACGGGCCGGAGGCGACGCTGATCGTCGGCCAGCCTCACACGACCGGAGGCTTGGGCGACACGGCCGTGCGCGGGGTCTATCTGAATAACGGCGGCGTGCTCTCCGGTTTCACCGTGACCAACGGCTTCACGCGCAGCGGCACCAGCACTACCGCCAGTTACGTCGGCGGCGGTGTCCGCTGCGAGGGCGTGGCGGCGGCGATTTCGAATTGCGTGATCGTCGCCAATCAGGCTGCCATGCGCGGCGGCGGCGTGTTTCAGGGCACACTCACGGATTGCCGGGTAATCACCAACATCGTCGTGTCAAGCAGCACCAGCGCGGGCGGCGGCGGCGTCTACGGCGCGGCGGTCAGCGTCAGTCTGATCGAGAAAAACCGCACGCTCGGCAGCAGCACCGACGGCGGCGGCACTCACTCCTGCACGCTTGACCGCTGCACGCTGCGCGGCAATGCCTCAGCCCGCCACGGCGGCGGCGCCTATCTCTCCACGCTGGTCTCCTGCACGGTCGAGTCCAACAGCGCCACGCAACAGGGCGGCGGCGCGCATTCGCCGGTCGTGGTCACCAACTCTTTGATCCGCTGGAACACGGCCGGGTATTACGGGGGTGGACTCTATAAAGGGACGGTCACAGACTCGGTGATCGCCAGTAACACCGTGACCGGCTCCTCGTACGATGGCGGCGGTTATTTCGGCGCATCCGCCGCTGATGACCGCCTGACAGGTTGTGAAATCGTCGGAAACCAGGTCGTACGCAACGGCGGCGGGGTTTACAACGCCGTGCTCTCCAACTGCACGGTGCGCGCCAACCGCGCCGTCGGCAGCAGTGCAACCACTGGCAGCGGCGGCGGCTACTATGCATCCGCCACCGGCTACCAGGTTTACAACACACGTTTCTTGGACAACGAGGCCAACTATCGCGGCGGCGGCGCGTATCAGGGGAGATTCTTCGGCTGCGTCTTCAGCGGCAACCGTGCGGCGCAAGGGGGCGGATTCTATGGCGGATCATCCTATGTGCTATACAACTGCACGGTCATGGGCAACAGCGCTGGCACACAGTATGGCGGCACCTACAGCGGCGTCATCTCCAACAGTATCGTCTATGCAAACACGGCGGTGACCGGCCCGAACTACGGGAGCGGCACCTTCCGCCACTCCTGCGCCGACCCGCTGCCGTCGGGCGCGGGCAACACGAACGTCAATCCGCAGGTCAGCGGCTGGCGCGATCCGCACCTGCTGCCCGGTTCGCCGCTGGTCGCCGCAGGCGCGTTCGGTCCCTGGATGGACGGCGCGGCGGATCTGGACGGCGACGCGCGCGCCTCGGCCGGCGTGGTGGACATCGGCGCGGACCAGTT
>MWEJ01000671.1 GCA_002071025.1 Verrucomicrobia bacterium ADurb.Bin070
AGGGTCTTCTTGACGGCTCGGCTCTCTATGGCATCACGTACTAGAGGCATCCATGCGTCGACCAGTATGAGAACTTGTCTATCGCCAGTTCGGATCAGCTCGACTGCATGCGAGCAAACGGAAGGACAAGCAATGCCCAAAGACGAACTGTGTAGGTCATTGGGTACTTGTGGAGTACGCATAGCGCACTATCATCTGGAAAAGGCGGAGATACACTTGAGGAGAACTGCGGCAATTGCCCTTGCGGCTCTCTTGTTCCTCTCCTGCGCGGTCGCTGCGGCCAAGCCTTCTCCGGCGCCATGCCCGGTGCATGCCGGCGCGTGGAGCAGTGCGGGGCAGCTGCGTTCCCTGATAGCGGCCGGCGCCGACGTGAACGGGGCGGACGAGCTGGGCGATACGATGCTGATATCGGCACTCAGATTCGGGTTCGGGCAGGATTTTGCTGCCGTGCTGTTACAGGCGGGCGCCGATGTGAATGCCAGGAGCGCCGCCGGCGAGACGGTGTTGATGCTGGCACTGCAGTTCCAGCATGGGCTGGATGTCGTCACTGCGCTGCTGCAGGCCGGCGCCGACGTGAACGCCAAGGACACGACCGGCCAGACGCCGCTGCTTTACGCGGCGATGTTCAGCCCGAACCCAGAGGTCATCCGGGCCCTGCTCAATGCGGGCGCTGACCCGAGGGCAGAAGCGGATAACGGCTGGACAGCCTTCGATGCCGCAGACTACAACGACAGTATCAGGAACTCGGATGTGTACTGGCTTCTGAAGCCGGACGGCATCGCCGCCCAGCCTTCACTGCTGGATCTTGGCGCCTGGCGCACCGCAGATGAATTGCGATCCCTGATTGAGGCCGGCGCCAATGTGAATGAAGTGAGCGAGTCAGGCGACACGCCGCTGATGCTGGCGCTGTCAATCGGCCACAAGGCGGACGTCATTAGCGCGCTTCTTGCAGCAGGCGCCGACGTGAACGCTCGGGACGAGAACGGCACTACGCCGCTGATGTCGGCAGTGGTATTGCAGTACGGGCTGGATGTCATCACGACGCTACTGGAAGCCGGCGCCGACGCAAACGCGCGCACGACAGAGGAGAGCTGGGCTGCGGCGGGCCAGACGGCGCTGATGTATGCGACGACATCCGCGCGCGTTGACGTCATGAATGCCCTCA
Source organism: Verrucomicrobia bacterium ADurb.Bin070 (assembly GCA_002071025.1). Taxonomy (GTDB): domain Bacteria; phylum Verrucomicrobiota; class Kiritimatiellia; order RFP12; family UBA1067; genus DUPH01. The sequence goes on from MWEJ01000671.1 coordinate 1,166, forward strand.
TGCTGGCTGGGGCTGACGTGAACGCGGCGGACGGCAACGGCGAAACAGCGTTGACAACAGCGGCGATGTACAGCTCGGTATCTGGGTATGTCGATGCCATCCGGGCCTTGATAGCGGCCGGCGCCGACGTTAACGTGCGGACCAAGGCCGGCAAGACGGCGCTGATGCGCGCATCGGAGGATGGAGGTATCGATGCCGTGAGGGCCCTGATAGCGGCCGGCGCCGACGTCAATGCCAAGGACAATCTCGCCTGGACGGCGCTGCATTTCGCAGTGAGCCGCGTGCCGAACCCAGA
>MWEJ01000672.1 GCA_002071025.1 Verrucomicrobia bacterium ADurb.Bin070
CCGCGTCTCGACGTTGGCGAAATAGGCGTCGTAGTTACCGTTGAGCACCGTGGCGTCGGCGCGCAGCGCGTCGTACTTGGCGCGCGTCCAGGCGCGCAGCGCGGGATCGGCCGAGGCGGCGAGCAGCTTCTCGACGGCGCGCCAGAAGACGCGCGCCGTGACGGGGTGCTTCAGGAAGGTCCGCATCGTGGGGTCATCGGTCGGGAACGTGGCCAGCGAGGGATTGATCGGATCGGTCAGCGGACGGTTCGCGCCGAAGGAGACGTCGAGGTCCCAGGCGATGAGCTGCCAGCCGGCGGCGCTGTCGTAGAGGTACATGTTCTTGCCGCGGTTGAAGCCGTAGGTGTCGTAGTTGCCGATGAACTGGTTCATGGCGATCACGCCGGCGAAGCCCTCGAGGTTGATCTCCTGCCGGATGCGCTGCGTGTAGGTGGCGGGATCGACCGTGTTGAGCGTCTCGACCAACGAGAAGAAGTTGGCGTAGTCGTTGGCAAAGAAATTGGCATACCCGCGCTTCTGCCAGTTCCAGCGATAGCGGCCGGTTTTGAGCACCTGGCCGTCGCCGTCCGGCGCGTCGGTCAGGTAGGGCTGAAGGCGCGCGGTAATAATCGTGAAGGCCGAGATGTCGAGCGTGTACTCGAACCAGTCGTCGATCTTGAAGAGGTCGTTGTCGTCGTCCTCCGGGAACCAGTGCTTGACGACGCCGGCGTTGGGCTTCTCGGTGTCCTCGTAAATCTTTTTGCTGAACTGCTCGGTGCCGTTGGCGTAGACATGCACGAAGCGGCGGTGGACGTGCGGCAGCCCGAGCGCCTGCACCAGCGAGAAGCAGAACTGCTCGCGGATGCCGAGGTCATCGTTGCCGAGGTTGCCGACAGTCGAGAGCACCATGCCGTCGTCGTCGAGCACGGTGTCGTCGTTCTGAAAGATCGCCTCGTAATCGACGGTGCCGGTGCCGATCGGCGACGAGTAGTTGCTGTGGAACGGGCTGCCGGCGTACATCATGGCGGCGTGGTAAAGCACGCGGTCGTTGCCGTAGATGAAGGTGGCGTCGACCGGCGCGTTGCTGGCCCGCTCGCGGCGTGTCCAGTAATCGATGTTCTCCTGCGTCATCCAGAAGCGGTAGATGCCGAAGGCGCGGCTGTCGAGCGGCTCGCTGAAACGCACCAGACATTCTCGGACCGGGGCGTCGGCCGGAAAGCGGGCGCGCGCGGCGGGCACGCCGCAGTCCTCGGCCTCGATGTGGAAAGCGACCAGCGCGCCGGCGGGCAGCCCGGCCGGGATCTCGGCCGCCAGAAAACCGGCCGCGCACGGTCGCATGGCCACCCGGTTGGTGACGGCCTGCCCCTGCACGCGGTAGACAAGGTGCGCCTGCGCGAGGCCGTCGGGATCATGCAGCCGCGCGTAGACGGTGACCTTTTCGCCGGTGCGCGGCAGGACGGGCTGGTGGAT
>MWEJ01000673.1 GCA_002071025.1 Verrucomicrobia bacterium ADurb.Bin070
GTAGAAGGTGTGGTCTTGCAGCACGCCGGTCACGCGCATCACGAGCAGCGCCATCTGTTCGTCGCGCTCCAGCAGGTTGTGCCGGGCGCGGTAGTTGAGCGCCTCGACGCTCATGGTGCTGGCGTAGACGGTGAGCACCGCGTTCAGGAAGGCGGCCAGGCGCGTTTCGCGCGGGCCCTGGTTGGCGCAGAAGACGCTCTCGTACTTGCCGGCGAAGGCGTTGCCGTAGTTGTCCTCCAGCAGCGAGCTGGAGCGCACGATCACCGGATACTGGCCGAAGTAGTCCAGCATCTCTTCAAACTGGCGCAGCACGTAGTCCGGGAAGGTGCCCGCCATGATCCGCGCGCGCGTCTCGTCGACGCCCTCCAGGAAGGTGTCGGACGCATGCTGTTTCTCGCGGTTGGGCCAGAGGCCGTTGCGCACGAGGAAGGTGTAGAACACGTCGGCACCGATGTAGAAAGAGTCGTGTGGCTCCAGCCGCGCGCTGACGCGCGCCGCATCTTGCGCGGCGATCTTGCGCGCCAGCAGCATGCCGACGGTCTTGCCGCCGATCAGGCCGGTGCCGACCATCCGGGCGCGGATGTCGAGCAGGTCGGCGAGGGTCAGATAGCGTCGCGCCAGCGGCAGGATGGCGTCGTCGCGGGTGACAAACCGGCGCGCGAGCTGACGCCACACCTCTTCGCGCTCCGCCTCGGTGTAGACCAGGCCGGCAGACTCGGGATGCGCGGCCATGTCCTCGGCCTGGCGCAGCGTCTCTTCGCCGTAGATGTCGTCTGCGACCCAGTCTGGGCCCGCATTCGAAAGCACCGCCGCGATCACCGCGCTGGAGCGCACGACCTCGAACGCGCCGCCGTCCTTCCAGACATGCAGCAGGTGGATGGTCGGCGTGTAGCGGAACTGCGTCTTGACCGGCCGCACATAGAGCGCGCCGTCCGAACGGAAAACGTCGAGAAAGAGCTGGGTGGTCGACTGGACCGGCTCGGTGGCGTGGCGCGAGTGGCGGCGGCGCAGCAGGCCGAAGTAGGCGATGGTTTCGAGCCGGTAGAGATAGGGGCAGGTCAGCATGAAGAAGTTGCCGAGCATCGCGTCCGAATACCAGTCGGTCGCGAGATCGGAGAGGCAGTCGAACACGTAGTACGCGCCGAAGCCCGCCTCGCCGATGACCTGGTGGATGCGATGGATGAAGACCTCGAAGCCCTCTTCGGGGTTGAGCGTGTGGCGTTCGCAGGGGAAGGTCTCAGGCAGCAACGGGGCGTGCCGGGCGAAGCGGAAATAGATCAGGCGGCGCCGGTCACGCAGCGCGGCCTGGACAAAGGGCAGCACAAACGCGCTGTAGTCTTCGATGCACGCCACATGCCAGACGATGTTGTCACCCGCCAGGATGCCGCCGACGGCGGCGTCGAACGCCGGGAGACCCGAGGTGTCCAGCGGATCGTTGTGGTCACGG
>MWEJ01000674.1 GCA_002071025.1 Verrucomicrobia bacterium ADurb.Bin070
GCTGTGGAATACGTCGGCAGCCGGTACGGGCGGGAGGGGCTGCGCGAGGTTTTTCGGAACACGGCGCAGAAGGTGTACCGCTCGATTAATGAAAAACTCAAGGCGGGCGACTGGAGCGAGCTGCTTGAACACTGGAATTATTTCATGGCGCGCGAGGGCGCTGATTTTTCAATCGTGGTCACGGAGACGGAGGCTGTCTTGACCGTGAGGCGCTGCCCGGCGGTCGCGCATCTGCGCGATCTGGGTATGGCGCCGTCCGCTTTTTTTTGCGACCAGACCGTCCTGCTCAACGAGGCGTGGTGCGAAGGCACGCCGTTCGAGGCGGTCACGGAGATCACGGGCGAGGGCCGCTGCGTGCAGAAAATCCGAAAACGCTCAACGCTCAACATTCAACGCTCAACGCTCAAGGATGTGGAACATGATTCCGAGTGATCAGTTCGTACGGTTTTACAATGAGGTCTTCAAGTTTCTGGACGCGAAGGGCGGCGGTGCGCTGGAAGCGTATTATCGTACGGTGTCGGCGCAGCAGGAGCGGCATTGTCTCGCGCTCTTCAAGGCCGACGGTCTGGCCGGCATGAAGGCGTACTGGGACCGCATCGCGGTCGAGGAGAACTGCGATATGACTTGCACGCTGCATGCGGACCGGCTGGAGATCGTCATGCGGCGCTGTCCGAGTCTCAGCAAGGCCATGGACAACGACGCCGGCGCTTTCGAGCGATATTGCGATCACTGCCCGGGCTGGATCAGGCCACTGCTGGCCAAGGCCGGTTACCGGTGCGACTACGACATTGTCGATCGCGCACTGCCGCAGTGCCGGCTGACCATCTTCCCGGCATGAAATGCGGGCACCAAAATCTTTTCCGGCGGGTTGACCGGGCGGGGGCGGTGTGATACTCTAATTTCTCTTTTTCACTTGGACAAGTAGGAGACGACAACCATGAAGATGATGTGGCAGCCTTCGAAGATCAAGCGCGTGCGCAAGATCGGATTCCGCGCCCGGATGGCCACCCGGGGCGGACGTGCAATTATCCGGGCCCGCCGCCGCAAGGGGCGCGCACGCCTGACGCAGGTGTAAGGGCGATGCCTGAGGGCGTCATGAACGGTCCTGTTCTGAACGGTGACGGCGCACTGCCGTTGCCCGGTCCGTTCCGACTGGATTCCTCAAAGTATGCGCGGATTTTCGCCCTGAAGCGTTCGGTCTACGGACGGACGCTGGTCATGTGGGTGACGCGCGGGACAGACGCCGGCCGCAGGGCCGGCGTTGTCGTTTCCAAAAGGACGTTCCGGCGCGCGGTGGACCGCAATCGCGCCAAGCGCCTGCTGCGCGAGGCGTTCCGGCTGAGCCGGCATCGATTGGCGCCGGATGTCGATGTGATTTTAATCGCGCGCGCGGGAATCGCCGGCAAGCATTGCCAGGATGTCATGCGGGATCTGGAGGCGGCGTACA
>MWEJ01000675.1 GCA_002071025.1 Verrucomicrobia bacterium ADurb.Bin070
ATAATAGCAGAGGGGGCAGGGGGTGTACAGCGGAAAAACAAGAAATATCGCGTTGACACCCCCCCCCGCATTTTTCTACCTTTCTAGGTCCTGCAAGCGGTGTCATGACCCATCCCATATAAAGGTGTTGAAAGGTGCCAGATTTTCTAGTGTTTGACCGTGTCACCAAGCGGTTCGGGGAGCTGACGGCGGTCGACGCCGTATCGCTGAGCGTGCAGAAAGGCGAGTTTTTTTCGCTGCTCGGCCCGAGCGGGTGCGGCAAGACGACGCTCCTGCGCATGCTGGGCGGGTTCGAAACCCCGGATTCCGGACGCATCTTTCTGGACGGGCGCGACATCACCGGTCTGCCGCCCAACCTGCGGCGCGTCCACACCATCTTTCAGAATTACGCCCTGTTCCCGAACATGACGGTGTGGGACAACATCGCCTTCAGCCTGCAGGTCGCCCGTTATCCCAAGTCCGAGACCCGCAAGGCGGTCGAGGGCATGCTCGAGCTGATCAAGATGACCGACCACGCCTTCAAGTATCCCTCGCAGATCAGCGGCGGCCAGAAGCAGCGCGTGGCGATCGCGCGCGCCCTGGTGGACCGGCCCCAGGTGCTGCTGCTGGACGAGCCGCTGGCCGCGCTCGACCTCAAGCTGCGCCAGCACATGCTGCTGGAACTGGACATCATCCACGACCAGGTGGGCATCACCTTTGTCTACGTGACCCACGACCAGGGCGAGGCCATGAGCCTGAGCGACCGCATCGCCGTCATGAACCAGGGGCGCATCGAGCAGCTCGACCCGCCCGCCAAGATCTACGAGGCGCCCCGTTCCGGCTTCGTGGCGGCCTTCATCGGCGACACCAACTTCTTCGGCGGTACGGTGACCTCGGTCGAGGGCGATTACTGCACGCTCGCGGTCAACGGCTTTGCCGACATTCTTTGCTTCAACGACAAGGGGATCAGCGCCGGCAGTCCCGTTCACCTCAGCGTGCGCCCAGAAAAGATCCGCGTCACGCCGACACCGCCCCCGCCGGAAAAGGGGTCGCGCATCAACGTCTTCCGCTGCAAGGTGACCGATGTGGTCTATCAGGGCATCTACACCAAATTCTGGCTGACCTCGGGCGCGCACCGGCTCTCAGCGATCAAGCCCCACAGCCGTTTCCTGCTTGACCAGGCGACCATCACCTGGGGCGACGACGTGTACTGCTGGTGGCATCCGGATGACGGCTACATGCTGGAACAGTTCACCGCGGCCGACGCGCATCTCGTGCAGATGCCGCCGGCCGGTTACTCGCTGCCGAAGCCCGCCGCCCCGAACGGCGAGCCCGCCCCTTAACCCCAAACCCTCTGAGCGGAACAAGCCGTGCCGACCCGTCAACGCAAATGGACCGAATGGGCGATGTCCGCCCCCTCTGTGCTGTGGCTCGCGATCTTCTTCGTGGTCCCCACGCTGCTGGT
>MWEJ01000676.1 GCA_002071025.1 Verrucomicrobia bacterium ADurb.Bin070
ACGGTGACCGAGCGTCTGGTGCAGGATGCGATCAACACGCTGATGGCGAACCGCACGACCTTCGCGATCGCGCACCGGCTGAGCACGATCCGCAACGCCGATCTGATCTTGGTGCTGGACAAGGGCGTCATCATTGAGCGCGGGACACATGAACAGCTCTACACGGCATCCGGGGCGTACCGGAAACTGTGCGATATGCAGATGTTGGCGTAATGCGCGCCTGTCTGCGTGGGGATGCAGGCAGGCGCGTTTCATGGTCGTGCCGCATGAGTAGTCGCCGGGCGAGGGGGGGATGAACGTTCACGTGCGGCGGAAGGAGGAGATATGGGGAAGCACAAGGCGGATCTTGAGTCGCGCATCGTCAAGGCGGGCGTCTTCGTCCTGATCGCCCACGTCTTATTCAAGCTGGCGGGGCTGATCCAGGCGAAAGTCATGGGGCACTACCTGCCGCAGGCGACGTTTGACGTCGTCTATGCCTTTGCCTTTGAAAACTGTATCTTCATGCTGTTCCTGATCGGCGAGGAGGTGCTGGGGCCGGCGTTTCTGCCGGTCTTCATGCGCGAACTGGACATCGAGTCTGAAAAAAGCGCCTGGTCATTCGCCAATACGGTCTTAACCTTGCAGGCCATCCTGCTCGTGGCCGTGGCGTGCGTGCTCTGTCTCGCGCCGTCTCTGGCCGTCAACCTGCTGACGCATTGGGGACCGGACGCCGCGCCGGAGAAATATGCGCTGGCGACGCAAAGTGTCCGGACGCTCGGGCCGGCCGTGATCGGCTTGTCGCTGGGGTCGACGACCTATGTGCTGCTCAATGGCTACAAGCGTTTCTTTCTGGCGGCCTTCGGCGACGCCGTGTGGAAGTTTGCGGTGGTGTTTTTCCTGATCACCGGCGCCGTGCTTGCTCACGATAACGCGCAGATGCTGATGTGGGGACTTGTGGCAGGGTCGCTGTGCAAGGTCGGCACGCACCTCTTTGGCCTGCGTGACAAGTTGCGGCAGTTTCGTCCCGAGTTCGCTTTCTCGCATCCGGCTTTCAAGCGTTTCTGCTGGCTGGCGCTGCCGCTGCTGGCCGGCATCCTGATGGCCAAGGTCCGTGACGAGGTGAATAACGTTTATCTGTTGAGCGCCTTGGATCAATCCGGGCTGATGCAGGCCAACTCGATGGGGCGCAAGCTGCAGAGCACGTTGCTCTTCCTAATCCCGTATACGCTGTCAATCGCGGCTTTCCCCTTTTTCTGCGAGTTGGTTGACAAAAACGACCATCAAAAACTCGGCGAGTTGGTCACGCGCTTCGGGCGCATGCTGCTTTCGGTGTTCGCTCCGTTCTCCCTGTTCGTCGCGGTGGCCGCTGTGCCGTTCACGTCGCTGATCTTCAAGGGCGGGCACTTCGACGCGGTGGCGGTGCAGCGGACGGCAGTCTCGCTCGCCTGCTATACCTTCGTGCTT
>MWEJ01000677.1 GCA_002071025.1 Verrucomicrobia bacterium ADurb.Bin070
CCCTGTTCGTTCTTCATCGTGGTCGCGGGCTGCCTCGGAATGGCGGCGAGTGTGGCGAGCGACTGGGTGGCCGGATGTTTCAATCACGCCGCAGGCTGTTTCACCTGGGTGATGGTCAAGGCCGCGCAGGCGACGGCGGCATGCCCGGGGGCCAACCTCCGCATCGCGCCGTGGCCGCTCTGGCTGGTCTGGCTCTGGTTCGGCGCACTGCTGGCGCTGGCGGTCTGGCTGCGGACGCGCCGCCCGGACGGCTTGGCGTGGCTGCCGGAGATTCATCGATCATGAAGGAGTGTGGCATGCAGACGGAGATTCATATTGCGGGCATTGGCGGGGTCGGGATGAGCGCGTTGGCGCAGGCCCTGCTGGACCGAGGCGAGACGGTCACCGGTTCGGACCGCCTGCTGGACGCGGGGGACGAGACCGGTGCGCTGGCCTGTCTCGCGGCCCAGGGCGTGCGGCTCTGCCGGCAGGATGGGTCTGGCCTCACACGGCGCACCGCGCGGCTGGTGATCAGCAGCGCGATCGAGCCGGATAATCCAGAGGTTGTGCGCGCACAGGCGCTGGGCGTGCCGGTGGTGCATCGCGCGGCCGAGTTGGCGCGGCTGACTGCGGGGCGGCGGCTGATCGCCGTGACCGGCACCTGCGGCAAGAGCACGGTGACGGCGATGCTGGGCAGCCTGCTGGAGGGCGCGGGGTTCGACCCGCTGGTGGTCAACGGTGCGGCGGTGGCGGGCTGGAGCGCGGAGGGTACGCGCATCGGGTCGGTCAGGAAAGGGGCCGGCGAATGGGCCGTGATCGAGGCCGACGAATCGGACCGCTCGCTGATGGTGTTCCAACCTGAACACGCGGTCATCACCAACGCTTCGGCGGACCACTTCGGACTGGATGAAACGTTGGCGCTCTTTGCCTCCTTCCGTGACCGGGTGCCGGGGACGGTGATCGACGGCCGTACCGCAGACGGCGGGCCGGAGGACGCGCGCGCCGAAGGCTGGCGCGGAAGCTTCCGTTTTGAAGGCGTTGCGTATCAGGTTCCGATGCCCGGCCTGCACAATGTCCACAATGCGTGGCACGCGGTGCGCATGGCGCGCGCGCTGGGCGCGGCGCCCGACCGGCTGGCCGGCGCTCTGGCGGCGTTCGGCGGCGTGGAGCGCCGCCTGCAGCGCGTCGGCCGCTGCGGCGCGGCGACGGTGGTCGATGACTACGCGCACAATCCCGAAAAGCTCGCGGCGGCCTGGACCACCCTCGCGACAGCCTTTCCGGCCGGCGCGTGCGCCGTCTGGCGGCCCCACGGCTATGCGCCGCTGCGCAAGATGCTGGAGGGGCTGGTGCAGACGTTCGCTGCGGTCTGCCGGCCGCAGGACATGCTGCTGCTGCCGCCGGTCTACGACGCGGGCGGCACCGCTGACCGCTCGGTCGGCAGCGACGTTTTGGCTTCCCTGCTC
>MWEJ01000678.1 GCA_002071025.1 Verrucomicrobia bacterium ADurb.Bin070
AGACCGTGCTGCTTCACGAAGCGCCCGGCGCGCGCGGCCGGCATTTCCGGAAGACGCACACGCATTTTTTCAATCCATTCCGGCGTCAGTTCGATGACCGGCACCATCGGGTCGGGCACGCACGGGCCTTCAAACTTGCCGCGCATCGGGAGTGTGACTTTCTTTTCCGGGTCCCACAGGCGGGTGTGCAGGACCACCGCCTCGCCCGCCTGCACCGCCTGACTCTGGCGGCTGATCTCGTAAGCGATCGCATCGCCCACGTGGCGGATGGAGTTCATGTTTTTGACTTCCACTTTCGTGTTCATCTGGCGGGTGCCTTTGGGACGCACGGAAATATTGGCATCCACGCGCATCGTGCCGTTTTCCATGCTGCATTCGGAAGACCCGACATAGCGCACCTGCGTGCGCAGCGCCTTGAGAAATTCCATGGCGTGGTGCGGCGTGCGGAAATCCGGCTCCGTCACGATTTCCACCAGCGGGGAGCCGGCGCGGTTGAAGTCCACCAGGCTGATCGGCAGACGCCCCTCCATCTCGTGCACCAGCTTGGCGACGTCTTCTTCCATGTGGATGTGGTGAATGCGCAGTCTTTTCGTCTTGCCGTCTTCATCGGAAATGTCGATGCCGCCGCCGCGCGCCAGCGGGAGGTGGGCCTGTGAAAGCTGATAGCCTTTCGGAAGATCGGGATAGTAGTAAACCTTCTGGTCGAAGGCGCTTTTCGGCTGGAGTTCGGCGCCCAGTCCCAGACACAGAAGCGACGCCTTTTCCAGCGCTTCGGCGCTGAACCGGGGAATCGCGCCCGGCAGCCACAGGCAGGTCGGGCAGATGTTCGTGTTGGGATCGTCGCCGGGATTGTTGGGACAGTCGCAAAACATTTTGGTCGCGCAGTTGAGTTCAACGTGGATTTCCAATCCGATGACCGCTTCAAATTCCATGGCTATTTTCCTCCCTCGCGCAGTTTCAGCAGGTGTTCGCCCAGGGAAAGCAGCCCCGCGTCGCTAAGCCTTGGGCCCGCAAGCTGCAGCGGCGCCTGCCCTTTGGAGGCGGGCGGCAGGACCAGCGCCGGCTGGCCCGTGACGTTGGCAAACGCCGTGCAGGCGAATTGCCGGTAGGTTTCGTCGAGCGTCGCCGGATTTGGGTCGGACGCGCCGCCGGAAACCGGAAGCGCCAGAAAATCCACCTCACCGGTCAGGTTTTTCATATCCGCGACCAGGCGCGCCCGGATGCGGCAGGCGTCTTCATACGCCGTGTAGCGCTGAAACTGGAAAAACGCGCCCTGAAACAGAAAGCTCTTCAAAAGTGTCCCGAAGGCCGCGCCGCGGGAGGCCAGATACATCTCGTTCCAGTTTTTGGCGCCCGGCGCGCGCTCGCCGTAGCGGACCGAATCGTAGCGGCCCGCGGCGGACGAGGCTTCCACGGAGCCGACGATTTTGTGAACCG
>MWEJ01000679.1 GCA_002071025.1 Verrucomicrobia bacterium ADurb.Bin070
CGCCGTGAGCGGCGAACACCACCCATTTACGCATGGGCAGGGTTTCGCCGACGGCCAAGGTCTTGCGAAAGAGGGAGGCCTTGTCGAGGGGCTGTGTGCCGAAGAGCTGGAAGGGGGCGTCCGGCAGTCGTTCGAAGCTATGCTCGATCAGGTCGTCCGCGAGGCTGTTTTCGGGATGATCGGTGGCGGCAAGGGCGTAGAGGGTGCCGGGGCGCGTACAGGTGAGGGTCTGCGCGATGTCGATGTCGGCTCGGATGAAGCGCGCGCCTTCTAACGCGGGCGGCACGGCGAGCACAGTGAAGGCGCGGTTAGAGAAGAGCCGCGTGCCGAGAGTGAACGGGACGACTTCGCCGGCCGCCGCTTCGAAGGCGGGGGATGCGGCGTGAATAGACAGAGCAGGCAGAACGGCAAAAATCGACAGGACGGGAAGGCGAATCATTTCTTGCCTCTCGGTTTGAGTGGACGGCTGATGAGGCATTGGAGTTTGGAATTGGGCGAGACCAGTTTGCCGGCGAGAATATCCGCCTCGGTGAAACGCGCGAGCAGGATTTCGCCGTCTTTGGAACGGTTGCGGTCGTATGAGACATAGAGCGTGCCGTCCGGCGCCTGGAACCCGTCGGGATAGGAGATGCCTTTACGCTCGTCGAGCATCAGGCCGCCTGACCACGTCAGGCCCTCGTCTTCGGAGAGCCAGGCGGTGAGCAGCGAGCGCCCTTCATGGGTGTCGATGGTTCGTCCGTGTTTAATCAGCAGGATGCGGCCCGAGGCGAGGCGGCGGATATGAAAGCGCGCCACAGGGTGTTTGAAGGGTGCGGGCTCGGGCGCGGACCACGTTCTGCCGCCGTCCCTCGAGAAGCTCTGCATGACGTCGCCGCTCGTGCGCGCCAGCATCCAGATGCGGCCGTCTTTGAGTTCCACAAACATGTGTTCATCCCAGTTGGGCTTGGGGAACCGCACGCAGCCGCGCCGCGTCCAGGTCTGGCCTTGATCCGCCGAGACGAGGACGTTGGCGCCGCGCAGCGGCTCGAGTTCGGTGTTGGCGAAGCGCATCGGGCCGCTGCCGGCGAAGGCGGGAAATTCGACGGGCAGCAGCCATTCGCCGTTGGCGAGGATCGTGGGTTTGTTGAGAACCGCGCCGTGCCAGATGCGCGTGGGTGCCGACCACGCGGGCTTCTCGGCATCCGGGTTGTCGCAGACCGACACCCAAACGCCTTGGCGCCCGTCGTAGTGGTTCATGGTCTGGTCAAAAAAGAACCAGAGGCGTCCGTCCGGCGCCGTCCAGATGTTGCCGACAATCACGCTGCGCGGGAGCGGCAGGTGAGGGGCCTGGCTGTCCACTGCGAAGCGCGGCTTGGACCACGTCGCGCCGTCGTCATCGCTTGTCGCGCCCACCATGAAGGCTTTGGGGCCGTCCTCCCCGCCCACCCAGACGGCC
>MWEJ01000680.1 GCA_002071025.1 Verrucomicrobia bacterium ADurb.Bin070
GCCGGAGCCGATCTGCGTCGCCAGCCGGATGCGCTGCATCTCGCCGCCCGAGAGGGTCGAACTTTCGCGGTCGAGCGAGAGGTAGTCGAGCCCCACATCATTGAGAAATTTAAGGCGCCGGCGGATTTCCTTCAGCACCTCGGCCACGGCCGCCGCGTCGGCGGGGGGCAGCGCGAGCGCGTCGAAAAAGGCCACGCCCTGCTTGACCGTCATGGCCATGACCTCCACGATCGAACGCCCCGCCACGGTGCAGGCGCGCGCCTCCGGCCGCAGCCGTGCGCCGCGGCAGTCGGGGCAGAGCTGGCGGCTCATGTACTGCCGCAGCTTCTCGCGCACCTCGTCGAACTCCGACTCGCTGTAGCGCCGCGTCAGGCTCGGCAGCACGCCTTCATAGGGCTTTTCGGTTTTGCGCCACGCGCCGCGCATCCAGAAACGCAGCGTGACCGGCTCGTCGCCGGAGCCATGCAGCAGCACCTGGCGGAACGCCTCCGGCAGCTCACTGTAGGGCGTGTCCATGTCGATCCCGTATGCCGCGGCCACCGCCTTGAGCAGATGCTTGTAGTACACCACCATGCGGAAGCCGCCGTGCCGCCAGGCGTGGATCGCACCCTCCGCCAGCGACAGCGATTTGTCCGGCACCACAAGCTCCTCGTCAAAGACCAACTGCGCGCCGAGGCCCGCGCAGGTCGGGCAGGCGCCGAACGGGCTGTTGAAGGAGAACGCGCGCGGCTTCAGCTCTTCAAAGCTGAGCGCGCAGTCCGGGCAGGCGTTCTTTTCCGAAAAGAGTTCTTCGCGCGCCTCGCCTTCCCCGGGCATGCTTTGCACGCGGACCAGGCCCTCGCCCTGCTTGAGCGCCAGCTCGACCGAATCGGTCAGGCGCCGCCGAACGCCCTCCCCGACGACCAGCCGGTCCACGACCGCCTCGAGGGTGTGCGCCTTGTTTTTGTCGAGGCGCGGCACGTCCTCGAGCGCCATCATCTCGCCGTCCACGCGCACGCGCACAAACCCTTGGCGGCGGATCGATTCAAACACCTCTTCGTGGCGGCCCTTGCGGCCGCGCACCAGCGGCGCGAGCACCACGAGCTTGGTACCTGTCGGCTGCGCCAGCAGATGATCGACGATCTGCTCCGCGCTCTGCCGCTGCACCGGCTTGCCGCAGCTCGGGCAGTGCGCACGGCCGACGCTGCCGTAGAGCAGGCGCAGGTAGTCGTGAATCTCGGTCACGGTCGCCACGATCGAGCGCGGATTCCCGCCCGAGGTGCGCTGCTCGATCGAGATCGCGGGCGAGAGCCCTTCGATGTGGTCGACCTCCGGCTTCTGCATCTGGTCGAGAAACTGTCGCGCGTAGGCGGAGAGGCTCTCGACATAGCGCCGCTGGCCTTCGGCGTAAAGGGTGTCGAACGCGAGCGACGACTTGCCGGAGCCGCTCAG
>MWEJ01000681.1 GCA_002071025.1 Verrucomicrobia bacterium ADurb.Bin070
ATCGAGGCCGAAACCGGCTTTCTGCACGCCAGCGACCTGGACCCGGAAAAACCGATCAACTGGAAGCGCATCCTAGCCTTTAACGGCGAGTACGGCGTCATGGGCGACCTCGGCATGCACGCCTGCCATGTGGGGTTCCGCGCCGGCTGGCAGCCGTTGAACGTGAGGGCGGTCTTGAGCGACATCGTGCGGGAACGTCCCGACGGCAAAGGCGGACGCGCGGCCTGCGAGACGTGGGACAACGCCACACTGCTGTGCGAGACAGTCGCGGCAGACCCCGCCGCGCCTTTCCCGTGGACCATCAAAATGCAGCGCATTGCGCCCGGCCAGAAGAACAACTGGTATCTGTCGATCCTCGGGACACGCGCCTCGGCGCGCTGGTCCAGCGTGCATCCTGACCTGCTGGAAGTCATGCGGACAGACGGCGGCGAGCAGGTGTGGGGACAGATCCAGACCGGCCATGAAACCGCCTACCCGGTCATTACGGGCGGCATCTTCCAGTTCGGGTTCACCGACTCCATTCTCCAGATGTGGGCGGCGTTCCTGCATGAGCTGCATCACGGCCGGCCGGCGAACCGCTTTGCCGGATGCGTCACCGTGGACGAGGCCGCACTCAGCCATCGACTGTTCACAGCGGCGCTGCAGTCGCAGCGTGAGCGGAGCGTGGTAACGGTGGGGTAATGGAAACTGGAAAAGGGGAACGGACGTTGAGAGTGGAGACGCAGTCAAAGAGTCAGGGAGGCTGTTTGATCGGGCTGGATCTCGGTTCCAGTTCGGTCAAAGGCGTGCTGCTCGACCTGTGCGGCAACCTGCTGGCCGAGGTCAGCCGGGAGAACCGCCTGCTGACGCCGCAGGCCGGATGGGTCGAGCTTGATCCCGCCGCACACCTGGAAAACGTGTGCGGGATTTTGCGAGAACTGTCTGATGCGGCGCCGGACGGGGTCTTGGCCGTTGCCATGGCAGCCGCATCCGGCAACACCGTGCTGACAACGGCGGCGGGCGACCCTCTCGGCCCCATCATCAGTTGGATGGATCAGCGGACAGCGGCGCGCGCCCCTACCGTCTTGTCGGGCCTGGAGACCGAAGCGGTTCGACGTATCACGGGCTGGCCGTGCGTCAATTCGTTCCCGCTGGCACACCTGGCTTGGCTGCAGGAGAACCGCCCGGAACTCGTGCGGCGTGCCGGGCATGTCGGCATGGACACGGACTGGCTGCTGTATCAGTTGACCGGTCGCTGGTGCATGGATCACTCGACCGCCACGACGTTTCATCTGCAGGATCAATGCACGGGTGATTATCACCCGCCGTTTCTCGACCGGCTGGGCATCCGGCGCGAAACACTCTCTGAATTGGTTCAATCGGGACACCCTGTCGGAACCCTGCGCCCGGAGCTGGCCCGTCGGACCGGGCTTTCGGAAAACACCTTGCT
>MWEJ01000682.1 GCA_002071025.1 Verrucomicrobia bacterium ADurb.Bin070
AGCCCTGCTCCGCGCCGCCATCGTCGACGCGTTGCGCAGCGCGTCGCCTGTTGCCGAACTTCAGCGCGTCGTCCGTGCCCGCATGCTGGACTTCGACCGTCAGATCCGGGAGGGCGTCAGTTCCGTCATGGCACAGGTCAACACCGCGATGCGGGAAACCCTGTCGGACATGGTCGGCAGCCTTGACGACACGATTTCCGGCATGACGGGCGATCTCTCCGACGTGATCGGCACCGGGCAGATCGAAGGTTACGCCCACATCTCCGGCGATTCGCTCGACAAGCTGCGCCTCGACCTGCTGGCCCAGATGAAGGTGCCGGAAGAACTTGAATTCAAGGGCTATCTGGAGATCGTCAACGAGCAGGCCACCGCTTCCGGCGGATGCGCCTTCCCCGAAGGCGACACGTACAAGGTCACGCTCGGCGCGCAGGATGTCTCCTGTGACTGGCTCGGCTCTGACGCGCGCATCAACTGCGCTTGCTTCTTCACCATCAACAGCGGCACGCCCAAAGGCCTGGGCGGCGGCATCGAACTGGTGGGCGGCAAGGTCAACTTCGAGGCGATGGAGGTCGAGCGCTTCGGCGCGGCTGTAGCGTTCGGTCTGCTGGAGAACTATCTGGCCGCAGCCGCGCGCGTAACCACCCCGGCCGGCGTGGAGATCGAGGGCGGCGTCTTCTTTGGCCGCACCTGCACGCTCGACCCGCTGCTGATTGTGGACCCCGAGTGCGGCACGGTCTTCGGCGAACCGCCCTTCACCGGCGCGTATGTGTACGGCGAAGGCTGGATGCCGATCTACGATTACGGCTGCCTCTTCAGCATCAGTGCCGGTGCTGGCTTGGGCGTCTTCTATTTCATGGAGGGGCCAACCTACGGTGTGCGCGTCATGTTGGGTGCTTCCGGCGAAGCCCTCTGCGTGATCAGCGTGCGCGGCGAGATCGAGGTCTACGGCCTCAAGCAGGGCGACGCCTACCGCGCGCGCGGCAAAGGGAAGGTCAAAGGCAAGGTGGGTTGCTGCCCCTTCTGCGTGAAATTCAACAAGACCGTTACTGTGACCTATGACGATGGAGAATGGGATGTTGATTATTGAACAGAAAACGCCGTGCTTGAGCCTGCTGGCGGGGGTCGTGGCTGCTGTTGCCGTCGCAGGGCTGCTGCATGCGCAGACCGACGATCCGATGCTGTTCTGCATGGGCACGTCGATCCGTGCCGGCGGCAAGGACTGGGCGTATGTCTTGTGGGAGGTCAATGATGGCGCGCCGCTGCCGGACCCCGCCCTCTCCGTTCACGCGCGTCCCGGCGGGTTCACCGATCCCGGCACCTTCACTCGCGTGACCGTCGCACAGCGCCAAAACGACCCCGCCACCGTGGCCTGGCTGATCGCGCGCGCCGAGTCGATCGGACAGAGCGCCGCCGACCTCGCCCATCT
>MWEJ01000683.1 GCA_002071025.1 Verrucomicrobia bacterium ADurb.Bin070
GCTGGCCGGGCTCGGCCAACTGCTGCACAGCGTGATCGGCATCGGCGGCGTTTTCATCATTCTGGCCGGCTTTACCCCCTGGCTGCCGCTGCTGCTCGGCTTCGCCGCCCTGCCCGTTCTTTTTTTCAAACTCGACCGCACGCGCCGCTTTTATGACTGGCGCAAAAGCCTCACGCCGCTCGACCGGCAGGCCTCCTACTTTCATGCGGTCATGACCGACAACGCCGGCGCCAAGGAGATCCGCCTCTACGGACACGGCGACTTTTGTCTCAACCGCTTCGCCGCCGCCCGCGCACGGCTGCGTGAAGAGCGCGTGGCATGGCGCCGCTTCGTGTTGACGCGCGAAGCGCTGGGGCTTTTCATCGGCCTCGCCGTCACCGGCGTGATCCTGCTCTGGATGACCTCGCGCCTGCTGGCTGGCGCCGTCACGGTCGGCGCGCTCGTGCTGTGCGTGCAGTCGGTCCAGCGCGGCCAGCACGCCGTAACCGCCCTGCTCAACGCGGTCTCGGCGCTCTTTGAAGACGCTTTATTCCTCCAAAGCTTCGAAGAACTCCTGCGCCAGCCGGCCCGTGTCGGCGCCCCCGAACACCCTGCGCCGGTTCCTGACGTCCTGCGCGACGGCATCACCTTTGAGAATGTCAGCTTCACGTATCCCGGCCGAACCGAACCGGCGCTGAGCCGGCTCTCCTTCACCCTGCGGCCCGGCGAACGTGTGGCTCTGGCCGGGCCGAACGGCGCCGGCAAGTCCACGCTCGTCAAGCTGCTCTGCCGCCTCTATGACCCCGACGACGGCCGCATCTTGGTCGACGGAACAGACCTTCGGGCGTTTGACCCGCAGACCTGGCGCCGCCGCATCGGCGCGTTGTTCCAGGATTTTAACCACTATCAGCTTACCTTGCGCGACAACATCCGCATCGGCCATCCCGAAACGCCGGAAACATCGCCCGAGGTTGAGCGAGCAGCATGCGACGCCGGACTGGGGCCGCTGATCAAGAGCTGGCCGCAGGGGCTTGACACGCGGCTGGGGCGCTGGCTGCACGACGGCATCGAACCCAGCATCGGCCAGTGGCAGAAGATTGCGCTGGCCCGCGCGTTCCTGCGTCCCGCGCTGCTCACGATACTTGACGAGCCGGCCAGCGCGTTGGACAACGCATCCCAACGCGAGGCCTTCGAAGCGCTCGCACGACTCAGCCGCGGGCGCATCGCCCTCTTCACCAGCCACAGGCACCTCACGCCCGGCATGGCGGACCGCCTGCTGATCTTGCGCGACGGCACCCTTGCGGCCGACGGCGCGCCGGCAGATCTTGCGGCCGACCCGCTCACCGGCGGCTTAATTGACCTCCGGCCGGCGACATCTTCTTTGTGATCCGTGGCTCCGTCCTCCATCCGCAGCTTGTTCTTCAGCAGCAAATCGCGAACCTGA
>MWEJ01000684.1 GCA_002071025.1 Verrucomicrobia bacterium ADurb.Bin070
CTCGATCATGCGAGGCAGGCTTGTCAGAAAAGCGTGAGCAGCGTGCCGCGCGGCGGCGGTGTGGGCGGAATAACCATCAACGCGGCGATCTCGTCGTCCGACAGGATGCGGTCATACACGCGCACCTCATCCCAGATGCCGTTGCCTTTGACGTTATTCGCGTGACCGCCCGCCAGATTCAATGTCGGATGCGGCTCCTTCCATCCGGCGCCGAGCGTCGCGGACGCGCGGCTGACACCGTCCACATACAGCCGTGTCTGCCCGACACCGCGATCCCAAGTGAACGCGATGTGATACCACTGGTTCGGCCCCCGCAGATTATCGAGATCATACGCGACAAACCCTCCGTCGGCCTGATTGCTGACCCGGGATTTGAGGGTGCCGGTAACATCGATCCAGCACTCCCAATATTCCTGATCGACCAGATTGTCGAACACTGTCTGATAATTGTACCACGGCCCGCGCGCATAGTACCACAGAGCGATCGTGCCGACGCTCGACCCCAGCACGTTGGAGATCGAAGCATTGTCGCTGATGTTGGTTTCCAGCGTCCCGCAGCTCAGCCCTTTGTAGAATCCGCCCTGCGTTTTGACGTACACCGGCGTCCCGCCCAACGCGACCGCATGTCCGCCAATCACATCCTGCGCCGTACCGTCAAAAGGCACATACGCCGTCAGCCCGCCGTCGCGCAGGCGCAGCGCACTGAACACCTCGGCCACGCGGTTGGACGAGAGCGGTGTCTCGAAGATCTGAAGATCGCACACCGCGCCGCGCCCGGGCGTGTTGCCGGCACTGCCGCCGATGAAGAAATTCGTGCCGGCGACCGGCCACGCCGTCCCATTCGTATTCACCGCGCGGCCCCGCTCGACACCGTTCACGTACAACACCATGTTGCTGGTGAACGCATCCCACGTGCCGACGACGTGGTACCAGCGGTTGGATCCGCTGCCCAGCCCGAACGTAGCCCTTTCCTTCCACGTGCCCCCCGCAGGACGGTATTGCAGATTTCCCCATTCATCAATCCAGCACTCGTGATGGTCGCCATTCACCGAATTGTCAAAAATCGAGTTATAGTTATACCAAGGACCGGGCACGTAATACCACAGCGCGACCGAACCGGAAGCGGACAACTTATACGGCACGGACACCGCGTCATCCACCCCGTCCAGCGCCAACGCCTTGCCCTTGCCGTTGAGGCCGTTCGTCCAAGCCGGCGCACCGAGAAGGGCGGCATCATAACGCGCCCCCCCGGCCCCGACATTCGCTACCGATTCCTCAAACGAAACGTGAACGACCGGCGTCTGCTCCGCAACTGACGCGTGTACGCCGCGCACCTGCGCTTCGGTCAGCACGGTGTCGTATACGCGCACATCATCAACCCAGCCTCTGCCCTTGTTGTTCCCGGCCTTGCCGCCGCCGATA
>MWEJ01000685.1 GCA_002071025.1 Verrucomicrobia bacterium ADurb.Bin070
GACCACACGCCGGTCGCCGCCTGCGCCGCGATCACACCCGACACAGCCCATGCACACACCCACCGCACCGCACTTCCACCACGCTTTTCCATCTTTCTGCCCTTTCCTTCTAATCTCCGCGAAAGGTTCCGCCTCACGTCAATATCGTTACCTTACCACCCCCCGTTTCAAACAAACCACCTCCATTTGCGCAAAAAAAAGATCTGTTTTGCGCACCCCCCCCTGAGGCGAAAAACACGGGAGGGACGAGCGAACGCTCTTCCCTCCCTGTGTGTGGGACTGTCCGTTTTGTCTACGGCACGTCCGGCGGAAGCATCATTTGATTTCGGCCAGCGTAGCCCGGATCAGCACACGTTCCTCGTCGCGCGTCGCCCACTCGAGGGCCCGTTTCAGCGCGGCACGCTTCTGTTCGGCCGGGAGCTGCTGTGCCGGCACGAGCTTGGCATACGCCCGCAGCGCCAGAATGCCGATGCGCGCCGTTTTGTCCGCCGTGATCAGCGCCTCCAGATCCGGCAGGACATCGGGCGACTGCCAGTCGCACAGCGCGCGCTGCGCGGCCTCTTTGAGCACCGCATCGCCGCCTGCCGCCGCCTGCCGCACCAGCGCCAGCGTCTCGTTGCCGCCGATGTTGCACAGGATGCGCAGCAGCGCGAGCTTGGGCGCTCCCGTCGCCCGCGCGTAGGTGTCGGTCAACGCCTTGAAAACCGGCGGCGGCAACGCGGCGGCGCCGACATCCAGCCGCAGCAGGGCGCCTTCGCCCGCCTTGGCCTTGCGCGGCACGCCGTTGACAGTGTAGGTCATCTCGAACTGCTTGACCTTGCCCGGCGCCGAATCGCCGAACGAGCCGTTGGAAATCTCGAGCACCGCCGCCCCGTCTTGGACAAGCTTCGCCACCTTGGCGGTCACATCTTGCTGCGGGCCGTCGGGCAGCACGCCGTAGACGGCCTTCACCACAGACACCGCTCCGGGCTTGAGCACGCTCAGCCGCTGGCAGACCGCCGATACCGCGCGCTCAGCCGCTTCAAGCGCCGGCGTCTTCTGCAAAACCGCCAGCAGCGCGGGCAGCTCGGCCGCCCCGCCCAGGTCGCCGAGAACCTTGAGGCTGGCCGCCGCGAGCTGCGCGTCTTCGGCGGCAGCCAGGGCCAGCAGGCGCGGCACCGCCGCGACGATACGGCGGCGTCCGGCCAGATCGATGCCCAGCAGGCGTAGCGCGTTGTCTGGCCGGTCCAGCAGCGACACGATCATGGCGTCGGCCTCCGGGCCGGCAAATGAGACCAGCGCGGACTGGGCGGCTTTCACGACCTGCGCGTCTTCCGCGGAAACCGCCAAGCGGGCCAGAACCGGCAACGCCGCGGCGCTGCCCAGCCGTTCGAGCGCCGCGATGGCCGCCACGCGCGCCGA
>MWEJ01000686.1 GCA_002071025.1 Verrucomicrobia bacterium ADurb.Bin070
AGATGCGCCGCCCCGTCCGCGATTACCGCCCCGTACTGCTGCACGATGGCGGAGGGGATCGACTCGCCCGTGAAGGCCAGCCCCAACGTGAAAACCACCGTGCCCTCGCTCCCTTGGCACGAACCCGCCATGACCGGCGCGATCGTGCAATCCTCCTGCTGATAGGGGTCGGGGATAGCCGGGGGAAGCCCGCAGCCGGGTGCCGCTACAAGCACATAGCCTCCCTGCTCGATGAAATTGGCGATGCTGGGGGCGTAGACGTTGCCGATGCGGGGCATGGGTATGCCGCAGGGGATAGGCGCCACACCGTCGCCCGGCGTGCCCTCCATCCGCTGCAGGCATAGCCCTTCCATAAACGAATCGACACGGAGCACCGTCGCGTGAAGGTATCCGTGTCGAAACCCGAACCAACTATCTTGAACGTGTACGCAGCGACGTGTCTCTTTCCAGACGCCTGTGCGGCGAAGAAACTCCCTCGCCGCCTCACAGACCGCCTTGCGTATCTCCAGCTCATTCTTGCCGGGGGCACGGTACACGACATCCTCGGTGACGGCTTTCAAGTCCGTCACCTGCACCGGCTCCAGCGTGTAACCGCCCGTTGTCATGTTTCCGCGCCCCTTTCATCGTGTACCGCTTACTCCGCCGCCTTGGGTGCGCCGGGGGCCTTCTCATCGCCCTCCGCCGCCTTGGCCTTCGCCATGATCGCCTTGATCAGATTGCCGCGCGTGGGGGCAAATGCCGGATCTTTCATTTCCGGGCAGCCAATGGTGGCCGCAAGGATCGAAAGCTCCTCGGTCTTCTTGGCGCACAACTCGCGCCCGTCAAACGCCGCATCCGCAGTGGCCTTGCCGTCGTTCTCATCCGCCGTGCTGCCGGGGGCCGGGGGCGGTGGGGTCGTATCTTCCGGCAACGTCGCGGTGTTCGCGGGGGCGGTGGCGACCGGGCTCTCTTTGACCGCCTTATGGTTCTTCACGAGAATCTCGGGGGACTTGTTCACCGCAAAGAGGGCGGCGACATCCTCCACGCTGATTTTACCTTTGCAGACCAGCGCGTAAAGCTCGGGAGAAACGGCCTTGTCCCGCAGGGTGGCATCGACGAATGTCTGATCCGTGACGGGGTTGATCTGGCGGTTTCGAGGGTTGAAGACGTATTTCATAGATAGCCTTTCGGTGGAATACCCCCGGAGGTGTCACCCTCCGGGGATGATTGAGTCGATGCTTCTTCGGTTAGTAGCCCAGGCCGAAGTCGGTGATCTCCGTGGCGGTATTGCCGCCGTCGGAAATTTCATTCACCGTGTTGAACAGCGCGTTCAACTCATCCACTTCGGGGATGTAATCCACGAAGAAGACCAGCATCAGCACGCCGCCCGTGATTGCCGTGGCAACCGGCGTGTC
>MWEJ01000687.1 GCA_002071025.1 Verrucomicrobia bacterium ADurb.Bin070
GATGTGGCGATAGTCTCTCAGACGCGGGCGAGGCTGTCAATGTCCGGCAACGCGCGCGCCCCCGCAATCGGTAACTCCTCCTTGCGAATGGAGGATGCTTGCGTTATAATGGTCCCCAGTTTTTGGGCAAAGTTTGACGGGGAGTTTAGGATTCGGAGAGGTGTTTATGGCCAGAGACGGTGCTCAAGCTCCGAAGGGGGGCTGCTTCAAAAAACTGTGTGTGGGTTGCCTGACCGTTGTCCTGCTACTCGCGGTCGGCGGCTTTCTGGCCTACCGCGGCGTCAAAGGGGCGCTCGTCCGCATGACGGCGCAGTACACCGAGGCGGCACCGGTCGAACTGCCGGCCGTGACGCCCCTGCCCGAGGCGGAGCGCAACGCCCTGTATCAGCGCGTGGACGCGTTCGCCAAGGCGGTGCGCGCGGGCGAGGCGCGCGAGATCGAGCTGACCGCGCGCGAGATCAACGCGCTGGTTCAGAAATCGCCGGAGCTGGCGGGGCGGCTGCACGTGGAGATCGACGGCGACCGCATCCGCGGCGACGCCAGCGTGCCGCTGGACCAGATCGTGGACGCGGGCTTTCTCAAAGGGCGCTGGCTCAACGGGTCGGTGGGGCTCAGCGTCAGCACGGTGGCCGGTCGCCTGGTGGTCTTCATGGACGAGCTGAGCGTGCGCGGCAAGCCGGTGCCCGCGCAGATGATGAGCATGCTCCGCACCAAGAATCTGGCTGAAAAAGCGATGGAGAATCCCAAGGCCGCGGCCGTCCTGCGGCGCATCGAGTCGGTGCGCGTGGAGGACGGGCGCATCGTCATCTCGGCCAAGTAAACGCATGACGGACTCAGGCAAGGGGAGACACACAGCGATGCAAACAACACTATTGCGGCTTTGCGCCGGTGCGGCGTGCGCGGTGTCGGCCGTCTGCGCGCAGGAGGCGGCTTTTTACCGGATCCTGTCGCCGGCGGACTCCGGCATCACGGACTTCTCCGCAGCCGGCGGGATCATGGCCTGGACCAACGCGGCGACCGTCGGCGTGACCTGCACGGTGCAGCGCGCGTCATCGCTCGCCCCGGCCGACTGGCGCGATGTCGTGCGCCACGAGGCGACCAACACCGCGGTGCGGCTGCGGCTCGACGACCCCGTAGCGCCTGCGGACATGGCCTATATCCCGGCCGGCAGCTTCGAGATGGGAATCGACGACGAGTCGGACTATAACCCGGCCGAGGTGCCGGTGCACTGGGTCTATGTGAGCGCCTTCTATATGGCCAAGACCGAGGTGACCTGGTCGCAGTGGAGCGCCGTGCGCACGTGGGCGGTGGCGAACGGCTACGCCTTTGACAACACGGGCGGCGGCAAGGCGGCGGCCCATCCGGTTCACACGGTCAACTGGTTCGA
>MWEJ01000688.1 GCA_002071025.1 Verrucomicrobia bacterium ADurb.Bin070
CGGAGGCAGCCACCCTTTTTCCACAGATAGCGCCAGAGCGCAAGCCCGAATCCCGCCTCCGGAAAAACTCTCTCCGATCGCGCCTTTAATGGATGTCACCAAAGGACGAACGGCGCAGGATGCAAATAATTCTTCGTACGCGGCCGCTTCCACGGCATCCAGCGCTCTGCTCCCGTTGGCGGCCGCCATCACGGCCGAGGCATCGGAAAGGTCAATCCGCGCCTGCCCAAGCGCCCGCAGAAACGTCCGACGAAATCCTTCGGAGTCCCGCGGCCAGGCCGTTGGCGGCGCGGGCGAAGACCCCAGACCGGCGCCGGAAATTTCGCAGTAGATGTTCGCCCCCCGTTTTCGGGCGCAAGACAGAGACTCCAGACAGAGGAGGCCGCATCCTTCTCCGGCCACGTACCCGTTTCGCCGCCTGTCAAAGGGACGGGCGCCCTCCGCTCCCCCGTCGTCCGGTGAAAGCCCGTGAAATTTCGACAGAGCTTCATAGTAAAATTTCGACAGAATATCCGCGCCGCCCGCGAGCAGAACATCCGCCGTCCCGCGCCGGATTTCGGAGGCGGCATACGCCACGGCCGTCTCCGCGGACACCGCGAAATGCGTGACCGTGACATTGACGCCGCGAAATCCCAGCTCGATGGACGCGTGTCCGGCGGGCGCGTTCATCACCGTGTTGGGCACCAGAATCGGGTTGACCGCCCCCGGCCCTTCGGTGAACAGTGTTTCTTCGAACTGCGCCGTGACGTCGGTCGCGCCGAACGCGCTCCCAAAGAGGATGCCCATGCGGTCGCGGTTTTCGGTCGTGACGGAAATGCCCGCGTCGGAAAGCGCCAGTCGCGCAGAAGCGGTCGTAAGCATCGACAGCCGGTCCATCCGCCGCAGATTTTTTACCGAGATTAATTCCCGGGGTTCAAAGCCGCGCACTTCCGCGCCAAGGTGCGACGCCGCCGCGCCGGTGTCGAACGCCCGCACGGCATCGATGGCGCCCTCGCCCCCGAAAAGCCTCCGGGAAAATTCCTCCCGGCCCGTACCCAGCGGCGTTGCCATCCCCACGCCGGTGACCACGACCCGCTGATTGTCCGGAAGATCATGATGTTTACTCATGGACGGCGCCCCGCCCTTCATACCGGCCGAAAATGACCGTCGTGTTGTTTCCGCCGAAAGCGAAGGAATTGGAAAGGACGGCGCGCAGATCCATGCTGCGCGCGCCTTGGGTCACGTAGTCCAGATCGCATTCCGGGTCGCGCTCGCGCCAGTGGATCGTCGGCGGGACAAACCTTTTGGACAGAGCCAGCAGACTGACGATCCCTTCCAGAGCGCCGGACGCGCCCAAGGTGTGGGCATGCATGGATTTCGTCGAACTCACCGGGATGGAATAG
>MWEJ01000689.1 GCA_002071025.1 Verrucomicrobia bacterium ADurb.Bin070
TCCTGCAGTGACCGTTGCGCAAAACCAATAATTATTTTGCGCAAAATCCGGTAGTCAGGCGCGGGGCGACACTTTACGATACTGTGTCGACGGGTGCGGTGTCGCCGTGCCCGCGCAACCCAAGGATTGAAACCATGGCCACGACAATCGACCCCTCCGCGCTGAAGATCACCGACGTCCGTTTTGCCGACATCGACGGCGCACCGAAACGCTGCACGCTCATCAAGGTCTTCACCAACCAAGGATTGATCGGCTACGGCGAAGTGCGCGACGCCTCGAGCCGCACCTACGCCGCGATGCTCAAGAGCCGCATCCTCGGCGAGAATCCCTGCAACGTGGAGCGGATCTTCCGCCGCATCCGGCAGTTCGGCGGCCACTCGCGCCAGGCCGGCGGCGTCTGCGGCATCGAGGTGGCGCTCTGGGATCTGGCTGGCAAGGCGTGGGGGGTGCCGGTGTGGCAACTCCTCGGCGGCAAATTCCGCGACAGCGTGCGCATCTACTGCGACACCGATTCCGAAGGCGGCGGCCGCGACATGGGCAAGGCCCTCAAGGCGCGTATGGCGCAGGGCTTCACCTACCTCAAAATGGACCTCGGCATCGAGCTGCTCATGGACAAGCCCGGCTGCCTCAGCGCACCCGGCGGCTTCCTCCAGACCATGCGCCACTACAAGAAAACCGTCTTCAGCACGCCGCACGGCTCGATCGACCCGCGCGCCATGCGCGGCGAGGCGTACGAACTCTTCAGTACCGCCCACCCCTTCACCGGCATCCACATCACCGAGAAAGGCCTCGATTTCCTTGAGCAGTACATGGCCGACGTGCGCGCCGAAATCGGCTATGAAATCCCGCTCGCCGTCGACCACATCGGCCATATCCCGCTGGAAGACTGCATCAAGCTGGCCAAGCGCCTGGAGAAGTTCAACCTCGCCTGGATGGAGGACCCCGTGCCCTGGCAGATGACCGACCAGTACGTCCGGCTCGCGAACGCCACCACGACGCCGATCGGCACCGGCGAGGACATCTACCTCAAGGAGAATTTCATGCCCCTGCTCAAGTCGGGCGGCATCGCGGTCGTCCATCCCGACGTGCTCTCAGCCGGCGGCATCCTAGAGACCAAGAAGATCGGCGATCTCGCCGAAGACCACGGCGTCGCCATGGCGATCCACATGGCCGAGAGCCCGGTCGCCTGCATGGCCGCCGTGCATGTGGCCGCAGCCACGCGCAACTTCACCGCGCTCGAGGTGCACTCCGTCGACGTGCCGTGGTGGGAAGAGCTGGTGACCGGACTGCCCCAGCCGCTCATCAAGGACGGCTTCATCGCGGTTCCCGACGCCCCCGGTCTCGGCATCGAGGCGCTCAACGAGGCGCTCATCAAAGAGAA
>MWEJ01000690.1 GCA_002071025.1 Verrucomicrobia bacterium ADurb.Bin070
CAAAACGCGCAACGCGCGCAGGCCGCGCACACCGGGGTCCACAAACCGTTTGAAATAATCCTCGAGCACAATCGTGGCGCCGCTGTTGAGGCTGGTGGAGACCGTGCTCATGCCGGCCGCGAAAATCGCGGCGATCAAAAGTCCGGTGATCCCGACCGGCAATCCTTTGACAATGAAGAAGGGCAGGATCTGATCGGGACGCGCCGCGATCTCAGCCGGCAGCAGATCCGGCCGCGCCTGATAGTAGGCGAACATCGCGGTGCCGATCAGAAAAAACAGGAAAGAGACCGGCACATAAAGCAGCGAGCCGAACAGGGTCGAACGTACCGCGTCACGGTGGTCGCGCGCCGTGATATACCGTTGAATGTAGTTCTGATCGATGCCGTAATTCTGCACGTTGATGAAGATCCCGTAGATCAGACAGACCCAGAAGGTCTCGCGGCCCCAGTCTGTCAGCGACCCGCTTCCCAGACTCATCTTTCCGGCCGACGCCGCGATCTCCCACGCTTGTCCGATCCCTTGCGGCATCGCGACGAGCAGCACCGCGAGGCAGAGCAGCGAGCCCGCAATCAGAACGATCCCCTGCACGGCGTCGGTCCAGATGACGGCCTGAATGCCGCCCATCGCGCAATAAAGCAGCGTGCCCGCGCCGGCCACGATAATCAGCAACGGCACCGACCACCCCAGCAACGCATTCATCGGCAGCGCCAACAGATAGAGAATCGTGCCCATGCGCGCGACCTGCGTCACCAAGTAGCAGAGCGAGGCGTAGACGCGCGCCCACGGCCCGAAACGCGTCTCAAGATAGCTATAGGCCGAGGCGCTGTTCAGACTGCGGTATAGCGGCACAAAAAAACGCACCGCCATCCATGCCGCGACAGGGATCGACAGACTGAATACAAACGCATTCCAGTTTCCGGCATACGCTTTGGCCGGCAGCCCCAAGAAGCTGATGCTGCTGACGAACGTCGCAAAGATCGACATGCCCACCGCCCAGGCTGGCAGGCGTCCGGCGCCGGAGGTGAAGGTGTCGGCCGCGTCGGCCGTGCCGCGCCGGAAATAAAACGAACAGCCAAACACGGTCACGCCGACCAGGTAGGCTACGAACACCAGAAGATCAACAAGCGGTAAGTTCATGGCGATACAGACGGTCACTCCTTAACGACGTTAGCCCCGAGCGCCAACAGGCGGCTGCGGATGATCGACCGCTCCTCCTCGCGGAAGCGGCTGAACGGCTCGGCCATGAAATCATTACAGATGCCCATCAGGTCCAACGAACACTTCACGCCCTTCAGAAAACTTGAAACGTGACGCCCCACGCCATACAGCGCGCCGCTGACCTTCATGATACGCTCCTGCAGCTCGCGCACGCGGCCC
>MWEJ01000691.1 GCA_002071025.1 Verrucomicrobia bacterium ADurb.Bin070
TCCGTGGACGAGACCAGGCGGACCCTGCAGTGCGTGTACGTCGACGTCAGCGCCGGCACCGGCGAATGCAACGCCACCTTGGTCGCTACCGACGGCCGCAGATTGTGCTGCTGCAACAGCCTGAGTCTGCCCGTCGACGACGAACACGGCGTCATGATCCCCGTGACCAAGTTCCTGCTCTGGAACGGGCTCGCAGAGGACGTGATGCTGGGCGTGTCCAAAACCAAGGCCGGCGGCCGGGTCTGCGTAAGGTCCGGGCCTTGGACGTACCGCCTCAAGGCCGTTGACGGACAGTACCCGAACTGGCGACAGGTGGTCCCGGTCAAGGACGGCATGGCGCACACGCTCACGTTCACCGACGCCGACGCCGAGGCCATGGCCAAGATCCTGCCTGCGCTTCCGGGCAAGGAAGCGGTCGGGCTTGAAGGCGGCGACGGCGGGATCACATTGAGGGGCCAGGACGGCGGCAGGCAGGTGCGGGTCCCCCTGACGGCCGGGAGCGCTTACGCCGGCAGCGGCTGCAGCGTGGTCGTGAACAGGCAGTACCTGCTGCAGGCGCTGAACGCCGGCTTCCGCAACTTCATGTTCGCGGACGGGCACTCGCCATTGTTGAGCGACGACGGTAAGGGCGCGAAGCACGTGCTCATGCCCCTGCGCGTGGACGGACACGCCAAGCCTCAGCCCGCCGCCGCAACTGACGCGGCGCAGGCGCAGACGACAGCGAACACGGCAACCGAAAACACCAACCCGCCTGAGGCCATCGCGCCGCAGCCGGAACAACAGCAGGAGAAACCGATGAAGCAGGAACAGAGCGCGGCACCTCAGCCCGAACAGACGGCGCTGGAGCGGCTGCAGGCCGCTTACGACACCGCCAAGGCCCGGGTGCGCGACGCGCAGTCGGCGCTGGCCGACGTCGCCGCCGCCATCCGCGACGCCGTGAAGGAGGAGCGCAAGCGCAGCGAGGAAGTCGCGGCTGTTCGCGCCGGGCTCGCCAAGCTCCAGAGCATCAAAGTCTAGGGCAGCAGACATCACAATCACAGCAAAGCCGCGGCTCCGGGTGGGGCTGCGGCTTTCCGTTTTCACAACCAGCATCATAGGAAAGGATCACGTCATGGGCATCTATTCAGTCAAACTCGGGATCGACAGGGGCGCCACGGACACGCGGCAACGGCTCGTGCTGAACGTGCTGGCCAACGACCGGCTCTCGGCCGCGATCGCTGCGGAAAGGGTCGGCGACGGCATGGTCAGGGATCCCAGCGTCGAGTACACGCACGCGCTTTCGGTCAAGGCCGTCAGGGGACCGAGGCCGGCCGGCGCCGCTGTCGCGGCGGTGGCGGCGTAACCGCCCACAAGCTTAACGACAACAGCAAAGGAG
>MWEJ01000692.1 GCA_002071025.1 Verrucomicrobia bacterium ADurb.Bin070
TCTCCGCGCCGACGATCCCGGCTGGCGATGGCACTGCATCTCCGGCCACGGCCAGTCCCTGTCCGACTGGGAGCGACGGCCGCTCAGCAGCAAAATCGCCGCGATCGAGGTCGAGCTTGGTACCAAGATCGGCAGCGCAGTACTCGACGGCTACTACACCTCGTCCGAGGTCGACGATCTGCTCGCCGGCAAGCAGGCGCAGCTCACCAATGCCGCGGCACTCGCTCGCATCACCGCCACCGCCGGAGGCGCTCCAAAATGGGACGGCGGAGACTGGCCGGGCGGAAGCGGAAGCGGATCGTTACCGCTAACCCTCCCGGAATGCTTAGCCAAGCTCGGCGTGCTCGCGTACTATACCGCTGACTACGGAGTGCTCGACGCATCAGGCGAGCCGTGCTCTGTGGCTGGAGATGGTGTGGCTGAGTGGCGGGACCGGAGCGGACATGGGTACCACCTGACTCCGACCGACAGTAGTCATCGACCCGAGTGGTATCCCGAGGTCGTCGGGACGACCCCAGTCATCCGTTTCGGAGCTGTGACTCAGAGCAATCTGCGGAATGCTTCGCTCGCGGTACCAGCTCGTGATCATACTATAGTCGTGGTCGCCAGCAACACATCACCCACGCAGAAATGGGGCCGGTTGGCGGTCACAGGACTTCCGACATCAGGGGACGATTACAACTCGGAAGCATCGGCCGTGTTGCAGGCGGACAACGAAGATGGGTATGCTGTGGTATACCAGGCGCGTTATACCCGTACGGCACTCTCAGCGTCCCAGGCCGGCGGCCAGCAGCTCCCGTGGGGTCGGTACGCTGTGAGGGTCGCGCGTGGGAATGTGCACCTTTCTGTAGACGGCACTCAGTGGAGCGGCGGGACGACGCCGAACTCTGGGACCTACACCGGGTTCGCGCTTGGCTGCTGTTGGACCGGCGGTGCTCCGTATTCCGGTACAGTCGATTCCGGTACAGTCGGCCAGCTGGTGGGTGACGAGCTGCTCGTCGCGGTGTTCGGCCGGTCGCTCAGTGACTGGGAATTGGGATGGTTGCACCGCGCAGTGTACGCGACGTACGGTATCTAGTACCGGTGACCGCCGGACAGCCGTTGTCCTCGGGATGTGGTAGGGTGGGCGCATGCCGGATCAGCTCGATCAGCACATCTGCCCGCGAGCCGCGTCCGTAGGCGAGTCTGGCGAGTTTCTCAGCCGTGCTGAGCGGCAGGCGCACGCTCAGCGGCACCGTGCGCGGCTCGCCCTTGGCTGCGGCCTTGTTGCCGCGGGCAAATGATCGGCCGCGGGGTTTGGGTTTGCGGGTGCTCATGGTGCGACCTCCGTCGGCGGTTGCGGCAGCGGCATCCAGTATGTCGGCGTCGAGCA
>MWEJ01000693.1 GCA_002071025.1 Verrucomicrobia bacterium ADurb.Bin070
CACGCGCGTCGCCCAGAGCGGCGCGCTCGGCACGGCCGACGGCGGCACCGTGATCGCGGACGGCGCGACGCTGGACCTCGGCGGCGCGGCGGCGGCGGACGCGCTGAACCTGCAGCAGGAGCCCATCACGGTCTCCGGGGCCGGCGCGGGCGGTGCGGGCGCGATCATCAACAGCTCCGCCAACCGGCAGATCAACGCGCTCGGCACGGTCACGTTGGACGCCGACACGACTTTCGGCGGCCCCGGGCGCTGGGACATCCGCAACGGCACGCTCGCCATGAACGGCCACGCGATCACCAAAACCGGCGCGTCGGCCGTCGCCGTGAGCGGCTCGACCGTTGTCATGCCCGGCGGCGACACCGCGACGATTGATGTCCAGGAAGGCGCGTTCCGCCTGCAGCAGACCGCCCAGACGGGCGGCAGCGCGGCCAACACCGTAAGCTTGGGCAGCGGCACGGCCATCGAATTCTACGATCTGGTCAATCAACCCGCCTGGAGCCTGGTCTGCGAGGACAACACGCGCTACCATATCGACAACAGCGCTTCGGACAGCCACAACCGCTGGGGCGGACCGGTCACGCTGAACGGGACGCTCACCCTCACCAGCGACGGCTCGTTCCGCGGCGGTTTTGCGGGAGAGATTTCCGGCAGCGGCTCGCTGTTCAAGACCAATGACCTCTACTTCTTCATCACCGGCACCAACAACACCTACAGCGGCACGACCCGCGTCGTCGGCGGCTGGCTCTACGTGAACAGCCTCCGCAACGTGGGCGAGCCCTCCTCGCTGGGACAGCCCATGAACGCGGCCGACGGCACGATCCGGCTGGGCGGCGGCGGCACCCCGGGCCGCATCGTCTACCGCGGCACCGGCGACGTGACCGACCGCGTGATCGACATGGCGGGCACCACGGGCTGGACCACGCTCAGCCATGAGGGCACCGGCCCGCTGGTGATCAGCAACCTGACCGTCTCGACCGCCGGCAGCAAGATGCTCTACCTGATCGGCCCCTCGACCAGCACGGCCGAGATCGTCTCCGGTGTGGTGAACAGCCCCTCCGGCGCCACCACCCTCGAAAAACAGAATGCCGGCACGTGGATCCTCTCGGGCGACTGCACCTACAGCGGCAGCACCACCGTTACGGACGGACACCTGATCTTCAATGGCAACAACACGCTGGCCGGATCAACCGCCTTGAACAAGGGCAAGCTCACCTACACCGGCAACAACATCCTGAACGGCAATCTCGAAGTCAAGAACGGCACGGCCACGGTCACCGGGACCAACGCGCACACCTCCGGCTCGATTCTTCTTGGCAATCTGAACAACGGCGTTCTGAAGCTTCTGGACAACGCACGTCTCTCTTGTACCAGC
>MWEJ01000694.1 GCA_002071025.1 Verrucomicrobia bacterium ADurb.Bin070
CCGAGCGTCAGCACCAGCGTATCCAGAATATAGGTCAGCTCATGCGCATAGAGCGGGTGCGGCAGCAGCCAGTAGAGCGCATGCGGAGAGAAGCTGCCGCCGGCCAGCAGATTCTCAAGGTGCGCCGTCCGCCACGGCCACGCGAAGAACGGCATCGAATCCGGTGCGATCAGTCCGGCGAATTTGGGCAACACCGCGGCGAACACCAGGAGGATCGTGACGGCATACAGCGCAACCCCCATCCACGTGGCCCACGCGGCTTTGAGGCGCAAGGCCGGAGCGCCATCATGGGAACCGG
The DNA here is from genome assembly GCA_002071025.1 of Verrucomicrobia bacterium ADurb.Bin070. Classification (GTDB taxonomy): domain Bacteria; phylum Verrucomicrobiota; class Kiritimatiellia; order RFP12; family UBA1067; genus DUPH01. Next base: position 299 of record MWEJ01000694.1, read on the forward strand.
CCTGTATTCCGGCGCGGGACGCGGAGACGGCATCGGCTGTTTCGGGAAGTGTCTTCCGTGTCCTGCTCAATCAATCTCTCCGCTCATGTCGAGTTCGTCCAGTTCGACCTCGCCGGTGTAGACGAACTTGACCGGCCCGGCGAGCGTGAGGCCGGTGCACTTGTTGTGGCGCCAATCGCCGTCGATGACCAGATCGCAGCCGGAGGGCGTTTTGACCTGGGTCGGCAGCGTGAAGCCGGCCGTCTCGACCGCCACCACCGCGCAGGCGACCGCGCCGGTGCCGCAGGCGCCGGATTCGGCCTCGACACCGCGCTCATAGGTGCGCATCGACATGCGGTTCGGCGCGCGGAAGGTCACGAAGTCCACGTTGGTGCCGTCTGGCGCGAACGCGGGATGGAGGCGCAGCGCCCGGCCCAGCCCCTGCACATCGACCGCGCTGATGTTCGGCACCTGCACCACGAAGTGCGGCACGCCCGCCACCAGAAAGTCGCCGCGCACCGTTTCCCCGTCGACGTTCAGCACCAGCCCGTAATTCTTTTTGGCGGGCTCCGGCATCCAGACGCACACGCCTTTGTCATTCAACTGCGCGTCGACCAGCCCGCACATCGTCTCCATGGTCAAGGCGGTGCCGCTGGCGCCGATCCGGTGGGCAAAGGCCGCCGCGCAGCGCGCGCCGTTGCCGCACATCTCCACTTCCGTCCCGTCCGGATTCAGGAAGCGCATGCGGAAATCCGCCTTGTCCGATCGCTGCACCAGAATGACCCCTTCGCAACCGACGCCCGTGCGGCGGCTGGCCAGCGCGGCCATCAGGAAGTGATCTTCCCAAGGCACACGCCCCTCGCGGTCATCGATCAGGACAAAGTCGTTGCCCGCACCGTGCATTTTCGTGAATGTCAGCTTCATCGGCTCGTCCCTCCCTGTCCGGGCTGATTACGGAAGATCTTGTCCGAAGATGCGCATCATGCGCGTGCGCAGATCCCCCTCCGTCTCCATCGGAATGTCGGCCCCGCCCGTCAGCGTCACCAGATCGGAAAGAATGTTGAGCGCTTCATCAAGCACCACATCGTCCTCTTT
>MWEJ01000695.1 GCA_002071025.1 Verrucomicrobia bacterium ADurb.Bin070
ACCGTGATCGGTCCGCACACCGTCATTGACGATTACACCCGCATCGGCGAAGGCTGCCGCATCTTTCAATTCTGCTCGATCGGCGCGCCCCCGCAGGATTTGAAATTCGGCGGTGAAAAGACGCGGGTGGTCATCGGCAACTTCAACACCATCCGCGAATTCGTCACCATCCACCGCTCGACGTCCGCCGACATCGGCGTCACCATCCTCGGCGACCACAATCTGATCATGGCGTACTGCCATGTCGCGCACAACTGCAAGCTGGGAAACCATATCATCATGTCCAACGTCGCCACGCTGGCCGGCCACATTCACGTGGAAGACTACGCCATCATCAGCGGCCTGTCGGGCGTCCATCAGTTCACGCGCATCGGGGCGCATTCGTTCATCGGCGGCGCTTCCGGCGTGGCCCGGGATGTTCCTCCCTACACGCTGGCCAACGGCAACCACGCCAAACTGTTCGGCCTCAATCTGATCGGCCTGCAGCGGCGCAATTTTTCTGAACAAACCATCAAAGCGCTCAAGGACGCCTACAAGATTGTTTTCCGCTCCGATCTGCTTCTGGAGGCCGCCCTGGATAAAGCGCAAAAAGAGGTGGAGGATCTCCCGGAGGTCCGGCATTTTCTCGCCTTCATCAAAAACTCGGAAAGAGGCGTCTGCCGCTGAGAGATAAAACATGACCCCAGAAAAGAAATTACGCATCGGCGTGGTCGGGATCGGCCATCTGGGCGGTTATCATCTTCAGAAATACGCCCGGATCGGATCCTGCGTCATTGCCGCCGTGTCCGACAGCCAAATCGAAAAGGCGCAGAAGGCAGCCGATCTTTACGGGTGTCCGGCCTTTGCGGACCACCGGGACATGCTGGATCGCGTGGACGCGGTCAGCATCGCCGTGCCGACGGGAGATCATTTTGCCGTCGCCCGGGATTTCCTGGCCGCCGGCATTGACGCGCTCATCGAAAAGCCGCTGTGCGCGTCGCTTGAGGAGGCCGACGAGCTTCTGGCATTGGCGCGGAAAAACCGCCTGATTCTGCAGGTCGGATTCGTCGAGCGGTTCAATCCCGCCGTGATGGCCCTCGAGCAGGTGATCACCCGGCCCGCCTTTATTGAAGTGCATCGTCTGCATCCCTTTTTCGAGCGCGGCACCGACGTGGACGTCATTCTGGATCTGATGATTCATGACCTGGACCTGATTCTGAGATTCGTGGACGCGCCGGTCACCCGCGTGGAGGCGGTCGGCGTTCCCATTCTTTCGGACAAGATCGACATCTCCAACGTCCGCCTGTCGTTTGCCACCGGCTGCATCGCCAACATCACGGCCAGCCGCATCAGCGCCAAGACCATGCAGAAGATCCGGTTTTTCGG
>MWEJ01000696.1 GCA_002071025.1 Verrucomicrobia bacterium ADurb.Bin070
ATATCCAGTAAACATGGCAGGATGATACCCGAGCGGCGGCCGGCCTGTAAAGGGCGTGAAAAAATCCGGTTGCCGTCCCGGCGGCGAAACGCTATCATGTGTTACTACAAACAGAAACGGCAGAGAGGACGTATGATGAAAAAACTCATCGCGGTGTTGGTGGTCGGGCTTGGCGCGGGGTTGTCCGGGTGTGGGCGCAAGGAGGCGGGCGCGGCGGCGGACGGGCCGATTGTGTTGAACTACGCGAACTTTCCGCCGGCCGCGACATTTCCCTGTGTGCAGATGGAGCGCTGGAAGACCGAGGTGGAAGCGCGCACCGGCGGCGCGGTCAAGGTCAACACCTTCCCGGGCGGCACGCTGCTTGGCGCCAAGGACATTTTCGACGGTGTGATCGCGGGCACGGCCGACATCGGCAATTTCGCGATGAGTTATCAACCGGGGCGTTTTCCCGTCTCCGAAGCGATGGACCTGCCGCACTTCTTCCCTGACGCCAAGCGTGCCAGCCGCATCTTGGCCGGCCTGATCGAGCGTTTCAAGCCTGCCGAATTCGAGCAAGTGAAAGTGTTGGCGCTCTTCACCTGCCCGCCGGCGTTGGTGATGAGTTCCAAGGAGATCAAGACGCTGGCCGATCTCAAGAATCTGCCGCTGCGCTCTTCAGGCACCGGTGCCGAGGTGATGAAGCGGCTGGGAGCCGCGCCGGTCGCGATGCCGCAGTCGGACGTGCCGGACGCTCTGCAAAAAGGCGTGGTGAAGGGTAATGTCTCCTCCGGCGAAGTCCTGAAAGACATGAACTACGCGGCCTACTGTCCGTATGTCTACAAAACTGATCTCTGCGTCATTAGTTTCGCGGTGGTCATGAACAAGGCGAAATACGAGGCGCTGCCGGCGGCGGTCAAGCAGGTGTTCGACAGCCTCTATCATGAGCATGCCGAATGGACGGGCGCCTACGTCGACCAGCATGTTCAGACCGCGCTGGAGTGGTCGAAAGAGAAACACGCCTTGGTTATCCATAAGCCCACCGATGCAGACCGTGCGACGTTGCGCGCCACGGCGCAGCCGTTGTTTGCCGATTACATCGCGCGCGCCAGCGCCAAGGGCGTTGACGCTGAAGCGGTGCTTGCGCACATCCGCAGCCAGATGCCCTAAGCCCCTTGCGGTCGGCCTCTAGCCGGTCGCGTTTTCACTCGAAAGCGGTCTCATGCTGTATACGTTGATCCGTGTTGAGAAAAAGCTCTGTACGGCCGGGATGATGGTGGCGGGCCTGCTGCTCGTCACCTTGGTGTTGCTTTCCGGCATGAATGTGGCCTGCCGGCTGGTCGGACACCCGGTCAGCGCGAGCTATGAGCTGTCCGGCTTCTTCGGC
>MWEJ01000697.1 GCA_002071025.1 Verrucomicrobia bacterium ADurb.Bin070
GGACCCAGCCGCCGGTCTCGCCTGAAAGTACGCGCAACACAGGCGGCACGCCGGCCTCGCCCAGCGTCGCTGCCAACTCGGACGGGTTCGGCTGCTCGGCCAGGAAATAGCTCCTGCCGCCCTTCGCGCTGGTGCGGCACGCTGACTTGCCCGGCCGCGCGTCCGCGCCCCAAATCGCCTCGCGCAGCCGTGCGATCTCCGCCGCCGTCTTGCCGAGCGTCAGCGAACGTTCGAGCAGGCGGCCGTAGCCGATCACCGTGCCGCCCGCCTCGAAGAAGGCTAGCGTCTTCTCAAGCGTCGCGAACGTGATGCCATCGGTCGGCGGCACCACCAGCGCGCGATAACGCTCGCCGTGCAGACGCAATTCATTGCCCTTGATTTTCGTGACGCTGTCCTCGAAGCGCTCGAACGGCAGCCAGTCGCAGTCGTAGAGTGCGTCTTGCAAGGCCGACGTGAGATCCTCCGGCGTGGTGCAGGCGCCGACCTGCCGTGCGTTGCCGCTGAAGAGCACAGCCACCGGACAGACATGCCGCCCGCCGGTGAGCATCAGCGAAAGGCGGCTGGAGTAGTCCGCCCAGACGCGGTAGAGCGCGAAGCGCGGCTCGAACCCGCCGTTGTAGAAGTAGGGCGGGCAATCGGTGTCATGCGGTGCCTGCGGATTGAACGAGTGCGGGATCATCACGTTGACCCCGCAGACCTGCATGCGGTCTAACCACCATTTCATTTCCGGATATGTGAGATCCTGGCCGCGGGCGCCAAAGATCTCGCACATCGCAAGGTCATCCGCTTTGCCATACACGTGAGAGATGGAACTGGCGAGTTTGGGCGTCTGCCAGCAGGGCGCATCGCGCCGCGTATCGCGCTGTCCCATGACGAACTGATCGAAAACCGCGTCGATCCCGCCCATGGAACTGTATTTCTGAAGCAGCATCATATCGCCCGCGCAGTAGTCGTTGTGGACATAGAGCCGGTTGTGCTCCATGAAATGCCCGATGGAAAGCACGTCGCGCCAGCGGCACCACTCGGTGATCCCGCCGAACATCGTGCGTCCCCACGCCTCGGCGCGCGCCACGGCATACTGATACTTGGCTGCAGCCTGCGCTTCGCCCGCGAGCGTGAAGAGCCACGCCACGTAACAGGGCATCCAGCCGACGCCGCGCGCTCTAAAAGTGGCATCCAACTCCGTGCCCCAGTCACCCGCTGTCTCGGGCTCGTCGTAGAAATAACCGGCGATGGTCGTGCCGAAATCCTTGCCGAAACGCGCGTGGTGAGGGTCGTACACGGTGCGGATGAACCACGCCACGCAATCCCGGCTCATGCCGTCTACGGAGAGGCGGTTGCCCTGTTTGAGACGCGGCGCG
>MWEJ01000698.1 GCA_002071025.1 Verrucomicrobia bacterium ADurb.Bin070
ACCGCAAACTGCGCATACGGATCGGCCACCAACGTGCAGGGGCCCGTCCGTGCCGGCGCTTTTGCGCGAGCCACGACAGGCCGTCGCGACGCAGGCGCATCCTATTGGGGCATCATGGAACTCAGCGGCAACCTCTGGGAGCGTGTCATCACCGTCGGTCGGTCTGAGGGACGGGCTTTCACGGGTGTGCATGGCACAGGCTCATGGGATTTCCCTGCGACTGGCTGGCCGATTGTCAACGAATTGGCCTACGGTGTCCGCGGAGGCGCATGGAATACTGGATTAGACACGATGAACAGGGTGTCTGACCGATCCTTCGCCAGCGTGCAAAATGCGAACCGCTCAATTAGTTACGGATGGCGCGCGGTGCGTACGGCCCCTTGACACGCCATGCCGACGCACGGTCTGCTCCAAAACGAGGACGGCTCGCCGTCCTCACATTGCCTTAAGGAAATGCCATGAATGACTCCGTTCCCCTGCTGTTGGTTTTTTCGCTTTGTTTCACAACACCTTTGGCAAGCTGCGCCGCACAGGGGATTTGGCTTGAAGCCGAAGGGTTCGAGCAAACCGGCGGCTGGCTGATCGAGCAGCAGTCATTCGCTCAAATCGGTTCAGCCTACCTCATGGCGCATGGTATGGGCATCCCGGTGGCAGACGCCAAGACAACTTGCGCACTCCCGCGCGCGGGCGAGTGGACGGTTTGGGTGCGCACGCGCGACTGGACCGCGCCTTGGAAACGCGGCACGCCCGCCGGCCGTTTTCAGGTCGCGGTGAACGGGACACCGCTGCCGGAAACGCTGGGCACGAACGGCGAAGCGTGGGGCTGGCAGAAGGCTGGCACGCTCCCGCTTGACAAGGGTCCTACCGAAATCGCGCTGCGTGACCTGACCGGTTTTAACGGCCGTTGCGACGCCCTCTACCTGACCGACCAGCCCGGCAGGGTCCCGGCAAACGATCCTGCCGCGTTAGAGGAACTGCGGCAAAAAACCCTAGGTATCAAACGGAAAGACGATCCGGCCGTTTATGATCTCGCCATCGCGGGCGGAGGCATTTCCGGTATCTGTACGGCCATCGCAGCGATACGGGACGGAGCAAAAGTGATCCTGATTCAGGATCGCGCCGTCTTGGGCGGCAACAACAGTTCAGAAATCCGTGTGCCGATGGGCGGAATTTTAAACAAGCCCCCCTACCCGCGTCTCGGCCAGGTGGTCAGAGAAATCGAACCGATCGCAGGCGGACCAGGGCCTTATCCGCCTGAATATTACGAGGACGCCCGCAAGAAACATGTGTTCGAGACCTGCCCGCGTCACCTCTACCGCCTCATGCTCAACACGCGCGTCATCGACATCGAAAAAAACGG
>MWEJ01000699.1 GCA_002071025.1 Verrucomicrobia bacterium ADurb.Bin070
TCGTCCGCGATGCCGCTGCCCGCGCGCAGCCAGAAGGCGACGCCGGCCGGCACGTGCGCGAGCGAGCCGGCAGCATCCCTCCGCGTGTGCGAGACGGTCAGTCGTGCCGCGCCGAAAGCGTTGCCGTCGTCCACCAGCGCGACCGGACACGCCGCACTGTCTTGGCCGCGCGTCCACGGCACACGGATGCCGATCACGGCGCTGCCTTGGCGCAGGAACACGGAGGCGCCGGCAGGCACGCTGTTGGTCACGCCCTCCACCGCGACACGCACGTCGCCGACCCAGACGCTGTCCAGACGTTTGCGGAAGATCAGGTGAGAAGCGAGTGGACCGGTGGCGTCCTTGAAATCCGACTCGCGGTACACGGCGACACCCAGCGCGTCGGCCCGGTCCTGTGCGCCCGCCCACCAGGGGGCGAGATGGAACGCCTTGTCGTGAACCTTGCCGTCCGAGATGCGGAGTTTGCCGTATGGGTCGCCGCGTCCGTCCGGAATGAACGCGAGGCGCGGCAGGCGCGCGTCACGCGGGCCGGGCAGATCGGCGCTGAGCGCAATGTCCATGCGCCCGTGATAGGCGCTCCACGCCGTGCTGAGCGTGACATCCGGACACATCCAGTGCGTGCGGGCGCACGCGGGCGTCGCGCCCCAGGTCTGCTCCACCACGCGCGGATAACGCGCGTTCAGCGCGGCCGCTTCGGGAGGCATGCCGAGGGACGCCACGTAGAGCGGGACGAACGTAGAGAAGCGGAAGCCGGGCGCGCGCGGCAACCAGCCGGCGGCACAGAGGATCTGGTCAAGTTCTCCGAAACCGAAAAGGTAGTCATAGGTCCGGCTGTGCGCACCGGCCAGTCGCTCGGAGGGCGTGTGCCAATTGAGGGCGATGTCGGTCCAGAAATAGTCGGCCAGCGTGTCGGCCAGCGCACGGGTTTCGGCCGTTTGCGCCAGCGCGGCGAGCAGCAGCAGGGATTCGAGGTCGACGCCGTAGTAGGTGGGGCTGACGAACTCATGCACGCCCTCTTCCCACAGCGTTTTGATGAATAAAGCCAGACGGCGTTCGCCTTCGGCGACGGCGACGGGATGGTCCAGCGTCTCGCCGAGCAGGACCAGGTCGGAGGCGTTGAGCAGGGCGATGTTGGTGTAGGTCGTGCGAGGGCGATGGTTGGCGAGGCCGTGCAAGCCGAGTTCCAGCATGACGCGCAGGCGTTCGCGCAGCTCAGGAGCGAGAGAATCGCGATGAAAACGCCAGAGCAGTGCGCCGTGCTGCATGCAGAAGTCGACCGCATTATAGTCGAGCACCTCCGCGTCGCGGGAGTACCAGCGGAAGTTGCCGTAGGCGCGGTGTCCGGTTTCCCGGTTCTGC
>MWEJ01000700.1 GCA_002071025.1 Verrucomicrobia bacterium ADurb.Bin070
TCCTTTGTGGTAAAAAGTGGCTGTTATGATGGCTGATTCGCCGGTAAGATGCAAGCACTCGTTTGGAGAAAATGAGGGGACGCGGTCAATACTCGCGGCGGCTGATATCTTGCACCTCGTTACTGAAGATATTGATGCGGATGTAGCGGTTCACGTTGTCTTTCACGGCACGCGCGTAGATGAATTTCTGGCCTTCCTTAATCGCGGTGGGCAGCGTCACCTTGCCCTGCTTGTCGACCTTGGCCGTGATGTCGCTCTCCACGCCGCCGGGATGCTTATAATAGAGGCGCGAGCCCGGTTTGACGTGGAAGGTGACGGTGATGGTCGCCGAGGCTGAGACATCGGTGGAGTCAAAGGTGAAATCCACGCCAGCGGCGCGCAGATTCAGCGCTTGGCGCCGGTTTGCGGCCAACAGCGTGTCGGGATTGTCAAACAGCAGCTCAGGATTCAGCCGGTCGAGGTCGGCCAGACGCGCCACGTGGAAACGGTATTCCGGATACGTGACGGTGCCGCTCTTGGCGACCGGGCCGGCGGCCACTGCGCGGATTGCGCGTTCCACGCGCTCTTGGTCGGTCGGGCGCGAGAGCATTTTGAAGCGGTAGGTGCAGGGGATGGCCGCCGTGGCGCGGCGCGGTCCGCTCAGGCTGGCGCAGCCGGCGGAGAGCAGCAGCGCCGCGGCTAACGCGCACCCACGCGCACGGGCGTGGCTGCAGGAGCGGGAAACAGCGAGGGAGGCAGGGTGGTTCATGGGGATTCCTTGGTTGTGTGTTAAAGAAGGTGCTGGCCGCCGTCGACAAACAGAATTTGGCCGGTGGTCGCCTCAGCCTCCAGCAGAAAGCGCACGGCGTCGGCCACCTGGCCGACAGAGGGACGCGCCGACAGCGGGAATGCGCCGGCCGCTTCACGCGCTGCCTCGTCCGCCGGCGGCAGCACAGCGCCGGGCGCGACCGCATTGACGCGCAGGCGCGGCGCGAAGGCCCTGGCCGCGGCCAGGGTATAGGCCTCGAGCGCTTTCTTGGAGACGAGATAGGGAACGGCCGCTGCGTCAGGCCGCGCGATGCGCTGATCGAGCAGATTCACGGCACAGCCAGCGGCCTCGCGCCGGTCCAGATGGCCGGCCAGCCGCTGCGTCAGCAGCATCGGCGCGAGCGCATTGACGCGCCACTGGCGGTCGAAGTCGGCGGCCGTCGCGCACGCCAGCGGCTGGCGCGCGAACAGCGAGGCGTTGTTGACGAGCGCGTCGATGCGGCCGGCCTGCGCAAGAGCATCATCAAACACTGCTTCCGGGCCATCCTGCGCCGAGAGGTCGCCCGAGACATGCCAGGTGCGTGCGCCCGTGTCGGTCGACAAAGCGG
>MWEJ01000701.1 GCA_002071025.1 Verrucomicrobia bacterium ADurb.Bin070
GCCGCATGTAGTTGCGGCCATGGCGCAGATGCGTGGTGTAACTGTCCATCATGTCGCCGAGAAAACCGTGAAAAAACTCGAAACCGCGCTCGCCCGGCAGATTGGGTGACGTCAACCCCAGGTGCCATTTGCCGATGAGCGCGGTGCGGTATCCGGCTTGTTTCAGGCAATCCGCAAGTGTGGGCAGGGAAGGGTTAAAATAGCCCCAGGACTGCTCCGGCTGCGTGCGGATCACGCCCGGCACGCCCGCCCGGTCCGGATAGCAGCCCGTCAGCAGCGCCGCGCGCGACGGGGAACAGACCGTGCAGGTCGACCGCATGTTCGGAAAGAGCATCCCCTCCCGGGCCAGACGGTCGAGGTGGGGGGTGCGGACATCCGTGCCGCCGAACGCCGCGACGTCGGCATAGCCTTGGTCATCGGTGAGAATGATGAGCAGGTTCGGCCGCTCGCACCGCGCGAACGCGGCCATCAGGCAGACCGAAACAGCGAGCAACCGTTCCCTGCTTCCCATCGCGTTCTCCCGTACGGGCAATGCCCGTTACAAGGCTGCATGTTTGTCGCGGATCGCGTCGGCGAGCGCATCCAGCGCGGCGAAATCTCCGGCTTTCGGCAGGCCCTTGCACATCACGGTGCCGAGCACCTCGACCTTGAGGTTGGGAATCAGCCCCGCAAGCTGTTCAACGGCCTTGGTGCCCCAGCCGTACGAGCCGATGATGCCCGCGTACTTGAGCTTCGGGCGCAGCGCGTTGGCGAGGTGCGTGGCGTTGAACACGCTGGGGTGCGGCCCGACATGCACCGTCGGCGTGCCGATCACGATCGTCGCCGCGTCCACCAGCGCCATCGCCAGCTTGCCGATATCGGTCGTCGACAGCTCAAACTTTTCGACAACCACGCCGCGCTCCGCCAACGCGGCGGTCAGATAATCGACCATCAGCTCGGTGCTGCCGTGCATCGAGATGTAAGGGATCACCACCACGTTCGCAAGTCGGTCCGACACCCACTCCTCATACGCCGCAAGGATGCTTTCCACATGGTCATAGATCGGGCCGTGGCTGGGCGCGATCAGGTCGAATGCCAGCGGCCGGATTTTTTTGAGATTACCCTGCACGCTGCTGCGGAACGGCATCATGATCTCGGCATAGTAACGCTTGGCCGCCGTGATCACCGTCGGGTCTTCGCCCGCGTACAGGCGCGACGTGGCGATGTGCGAGCCCAGGAAGTCGCACGAAAACAGGATCTTTTCTTCCGGCAGGTGCGTGACCATCGTCTCGGGCCAATGGACCCACGGCGTGTGGAAAAACTGCAGGGTCTTGCCGCCCAGCGCGAGCGTCTCGCCGTCCGCGACCGTCCGGAT
>MWEJ01000702.1 GCA_002071025.1 Verrucomicrobia bacterium ADurb.Bin070
CGGGTTGTGATGCGCCCCTGATTGTTGCGCCCAGCCTTGCTCTTCTTCGCCTCGGTCAGCCTGCGGAGAGGTTTGACCTCGGTGATCTCGTCGAAGGTCGGAGCGACGCGGTGTCGCAAGCCGGCGCTTCTCGGTTTGAATGTCTTAAGCCCCATGGCCTTGTTATCCTTTCCGACGGCGTTAACTGACGCTCTCGATGCGCTCGCCCGCTTTGACCGTCACAATCGCGCGTTTCCATCCGGAATCGCGGACCACGCGCCGGTTCTTCAGGGTGCGCAGCGTGCCCTTGTAGTTCTGGGTTCTGACCGCCAGCACATGCACGCCGAAATACTTTTCGACGGCCGACTTGATCTCGATCTTGTTCGCTTTGGGAGCGACCTCGAGAATGTACTGGTTCTCGCACGCTAGCTTCGTGCCCTTTTCCGTAATCTGAACCTTGCGGATGATCCCGGCGTGCTTCATGCGCCCACCTCCGTCTTCTTCTTCATGCGCGCCGTCAGCGCCTCGAACCCTGCCTTGGTGACCACCAGCGTGCGGTAGAAAAGTAATGAATATACATCAACTTCCGCCGCGCTGACAACCTCAACCTTTTCCAGATTGCGGGCCGCCAGCATCACCTTCTCTTCGTGCTGATCCAGCACGATGAGCGCCGAGCGGTCCACGCCCAGCTTCGCCAGCAACGCCGTCAACAGCTTGGTCTTCGGCTCGGCCAGATCGATCGCGTCGATCACCACCGTCTGCCCTTCGGCGATTTTGTCGCTCAGGGCGCGGGTGAACGCGAGCTGCTGCACCTTGCGGTTGATCTTCTGCGAGAAGTCGCGCGGCTTAGGCCCGAAGGCCACGCCGCCGCCGCGCCACACCGGACTCTGCCGGTAGCCCGCACGGGCACGGCCGGTGCCCTTTTGCTTCCACGGCTTCTTGTTGCTGCCGGCGACCTCGCCCTTGCTCAGCGTGGAGGCTGTTCCGGCGCGGAAGGCGTTCTGAATCGCCACCACCACGTCCTTGACAGCCTGCTCGCCCTTGTCCAGCACCAGCCGCTCGTCCGCGAAAGTCAATTCGCCCGCTGGCTCGCCGGCCGGATTAAAAACCTTGATCGTACTCATCGGTTCTCCACCCCTATTTCTTCAGGGCTTTCCTGATAATGACTACGCCACCTTTCGGCCCCGGCACCGAGCCGGCCACCAGCAGCAGGTTTTCCTCGCCGCGGACCTGCACGACGACCAGATTGCGGGCCTTGCGGTTGACCGCGCCCATGTGGCCGGGCATGCGTTTGCCCTTGTCCACCCAACCCGGCAGATCGCGCGCGCCGATGCCGCCGATGCGGCGCTTCGAGTGACCGCCGTGGGTCATCGG
>MWEJ01000703.1 GCA_002071025.1 Verrucomicrobia bacterium ADurb.Bin070
CTCCCGCGTGCCTGCCGTGCTGGCAGAGTGGCTGGTCGACCGCTCGAAGTCCACGCGCGTCGCGATGCTGTCCTTATGCGCGCTCTCCGGCCTGATCTCGATGTTCGTCGAGAATGTCGCGGTCGTGCTGCTGGTGGCGCCGGTTGCGCTAAGCTTGGCCGACAAGCTCAAGATCAGCCCGGTGCCGCTCTTGATCGGCATCGCGGTCAGCAGCAACCTGCAGGGGACCGCCACGATGATCGGCGACCCGCCGAGCATGATCCTGGCCGGGCACCTGCGCATGGGCTTCTGGGATTTCTTCGCGTATCAGGGTCAGCCCGGCATCTTCTTCGCCGTCGAGATCGGCATGCTCGCCTCGCTGGCGGTGCTCGGCCTCGTCTTCCGGAAACACCGCGAGAAATCCGAGCTGATCCCCAAAGAACAGGCGCGCTCCTGGGTGCCTGCGATCCTGCTGGGCTTTCTGGTCGTGGGGCTTTCGTTCGCCACGACGATCGATCCGGAGTTCGCCTGGTTCGCCGGCGTCTACACGCTGGTCCTGGCTGTGGCCGCGCTGCTTTGGTTCCGGTTCTTCGCGCGTTGGGGCAGCACGCGCAAACTGGTAGCCGCCTTGGACTGGGACACGACCTTTTTCCTGATCGGCGTTTTCGTGCTGGTCGGCGGGCTCAGCGATTCGGGCTGGATGGACAAGCTTTCCGCCTTCATGGCCGACTCCGTGGGCGGCAGCGCGGCGCTCGCCTTCACCATGATCGTGGTCTTTTCGGTGATCGTTTCCGGATTTGTGGATAACGTCCCCTATCTGCTGGTCATGATCCCTGTGGCTCAAAAGGTGGCCGAGCAGATCCATGCCCCGATGCCGCTGATGATGTACGGTCTGCTGATCGGCGCCTGCCTCGGCGGCAACCTCACCCCGATCGGCGCCTCGGCCAATGTCGTGACCCTCGGCATCCTGCGCAAACGCGGCTACACCGTCACCTTCCGCGATTTCATGTCGATCGGCATCCCCTTCACGGTCGCGGCGGTGCTGGCCGGCTGCGCCCTGGTCTGGTGGTGCTGGGGCGTCTAACGGGGCACCGGGCTATTTCACTTCGTCGACCCGCACATCTTCGGCCAGCACGTCGCCGGCGTAAGGTCCCGTGAACGCCAGCACGCACACGTCGCCGGCATCCAACTCGACGGCTGTACGCCGCTCCTGCCACATGACCGCCGCGTCCCGCACGAGGTCGCGGCAGGCCGACGGCTGCGCGAGGGCGGTCAGCGTCACCACGGCCCGCTGGCGCACCTCCGACTGGTTAAAGACCGTCAGATAGCAGAGGCCGGGCTGCCAGCCGAACCGCTCCAGCGTCACGGCCGCGT
>MWEJ01000704.1 GCA_002071025.1 Verrucomicrobia bacterium ADurb.Bin070
GCGTATGTGCCGGATGTGTATGACTGGGACTGGTCGGCGTTGCGCGGACAGGGCTTCGCGATGCGGCTGGCCGTGGAGGGGTTTCCCTGCGCGCACTATCGCTGTCCGAATGATCGCGCGCGCAAAGACTGGGCGCTGGACCAGAAGCATCTCGCGCGCTGGCTGCACGATCTGCCCAAGCCGGTCGCCATTCTTGCGGCGCACGACGCGCGGGCGCGCCAGATCCTTGAGACGTGTCACGGCAACGGGCTCAACGTGCCGGGCGAGGTCGCGCTGCTGGGCGTCGACAACGACGAGATGATCTGCGAGAACACGACGCCGACGCTGTCCAGCGTGCAGCCTGACTTCGAGGCTGGCGGATACGAAGCCGCCCGTCTGCTGGAAGAGCTGATGCGCGGCAACACGCGCCGCGACCGCAACATCTGCTATGGCGTCAAACAGGTGGTGCTGCGGGAGTCGAGCCGGTTCGCCCATGCCGTGGACCGGCGCTATCTGCGCGGCCTTGAATTCATCCGCCTCAACGCGGGCACCGCGATTACGGTGACCGATGTCGCGCGGCACATGGGCGTCTCGCGCCGGCTGTCGGAGATGCTCTTTCGCAGGCATGTCGGCCACTCGATCCTGGACGAGATCCAGGATGTCCGGCTGTCGCGCCTGAAAACGTTTTTATGTGAAACGACCCTGCCGATCGGCACCATCACCTGGCAGTGCGGCTACCAGTCTGAAAACCACGTCAAGCGCGTTTTCAAACAGAAAACGGGCTTGACGATGAGTCAGTACCGGAAGCGGCGGTCTCCGTCTACTTCAGGAACATAAAGGTCCCGTCCACGAACAGCAGCTTGATTGTGCCGTCGGCGGCATACGAGAGACGCCAGCGGCTGTCGAGCCGGCTGTCCAGCATGAAGCCGCCGGTACGCGCGCCGGTGACCGTGGCGATCGTGTAGACCTTGGAGCGGCTGAGCGACTCAGGATCGACGATCTCCAGCGTGAGGCCGGAGAGGCCGACCGAGCCCGCGAAGGTCACGTGGTCGTTCGCGCCGGTCTCCGTCACGTCGCAGCGGTAGGTGCCGGTCAGCGCCACGCCGTTCACAGTGAGGCTCTCGGCGCCGAGCGCGCCCTCGCCGGCCGGCGAGATGACGGTTTGCAGCGTGCCGTTGGCGATCGTGCCCAGGCCGCCGACCGCGTTGGTGACGGTGTAGCCGCCCAGATCGAACGTGCCGCCTGCCAGCAGAACCTTCGACGCCGCCGGCAGCGCGAGGGCGTTGCCGAGCTTGAGCGTGCCGTTGCTGATGACGGTCTCGCCGCCGTAGGTGCTGGCGCCGCCCAGGGTCAGCGTGCCGCTGCCCAG
>MWEJ01000705.1 GCA_002071025.1 Verrucomicrobia bacterium ADurb.Bin070
CCCAGCGTGCCGACCATGTTGGGCTTGGTCGGTTACCGTCTGGAGGGCGGCGAGGACGGCATGCTGCCGGTCGAGGTCGGCGGGCTCAAGGTGCTGTCGGTCGGATTCCTGCTGCAGAACAACGACGATCCCGTGATCTGGCGCGGCCCCATGAAGATGGGCGTGATCCGTCAGTTCCTTGAGGATGTGGAGTGGGGCGACTTGGATCTGCTGGTGATCGATGTGCCGCCGGGCACCGGCGATGAGCCGCTCTCGGTCTGCCAGCTCATTCCGGAGCTGGAGGGCGCGGTGATCGTCACCACGCCGCAGAAGGTGGCGGCCGCCGACGTGCGCAAGTCGATCAACTTCTGCAAGGAGCTGGGTGTCAAGGTGCTCGGCGTGATCGAAAACATGAGCGGCTTCGTCTGCCCGAAGTGCGGTGAGGTCACGCCGATCCTGCGGGCAAACGGCGGGCGCGTGATGGCCGATGAGATGGGCGTGCCGTTTCTGGGCTCGATTCCGATCGACCCGCTGGTCGCGGAATCGGGCGACGAAGGCAAGGCCTTCGTCGAATCGGCGGCGAGTTCTCCGGCGGCCGGGGCGTTCCGGGAGATCGTGAGGGAGCTGACGGTCTGATGAACCGTTATGAGCGTCCGGCGGTGAAAAATATGAAAAGCGAAGAAGCAAAGGCTTTGTTCAGAAGCGGCGCGAATTGCGCTCAGTCTGTAGTGGGCGTCTACGCCAAGGAATGTGGCCTTGATTTTGACCGCGCCATGCAACTGTCCTCGTCGTTCGGGGCCGGCATGGGCCGGTTGCGGGAGGTCTGCGGTGCCGTATCGGGCATGCTTATGGTCATTGGCCTGAAAGAGGGTTATTGCGATGTGAAAAACAAGGCCGCGAAAGATAAGCATTATGCGCGGGTGCAGGCGCTCGCCGCCGAATTCAAGAGCAAGACCGGCTCGCTCATCTGCCGTGAACTGCTGGGTCTTCCCAATGGCGCAGACACGCCGGTGTCGGAGGAAAGGACCGCTGAGTACTACAGGAAGCGGCCTTGTATGGAAATTGTCGGGCTTGCCGCGCAGATCGTCGAGGATCATTTGAAAGTGGCTCAGGAATAGCATAAGGAGGCCGACATGGGAAAAATAACTCGGAGAAGTATGGTGAGTGCAGTCGGCGCGGCGGGTGCAGGAGCCTGCGTGTGCGGGCTGGGCGGCGGTTGCGCTACGTTCAGCAAGGTTGGCAGGACTCCTGCGATTGATGCTGAAGCATATGATATCGAGGTGAAGACGCTTAAGGTGGCGCTGGACAAAGTGCCGGCACTGGCAGTCGTGGGCGGGTCGGTAAAAATCATCGATCCGCGCTTGCCGAC
>MWEJ01000706.1 GCA_002071025.1 Verrucomicrobia bacterium ADurb.Bin070
TGAAGTTAAAACCTAGGTGAATCCATTACCGCGACAGTATAGCGGATACGCGGGCCGATGGGGAGTCAGAAAAAAGCAGGGCGCATGGCCGTTCTGTTGGGGACCTTTTCGTAAATCATAATCTTTATCCGTTAACCGCCGGTTGTCGGCCTTGTATTCAGTCCAGTCTTCATGAACACGATCAGCGGAGGTGCTGCGGATCAAGCCCACCAGCATCGAGACGATGGACACCAACATCTCTTTGCCCTGTGTCGAACGGGAGGTCGAGATCTCAGTGCGCGAAGAGTCCGCTGCGCCAGTTCTCGATGAGCAGCGTGTCGAGCTGCCGCAGGCCTTGGGCTTCATAGGCCGCGCGCACGGCGGCATACTGTTCGTCCAGAATGCCTGAGACCACCAGGCGCGCGCGCGGCCCCGCGGCCAATGAAGCGGCGACCTGCGGCGCGAACTGGATCAGGACCGGCGCGAGGATGTTCGCCACAACGATGTCGGCCGGCGGGTGCGCGTGCGCGAGGTCGTCCAGCGCGAAGGGGATTGATACGCCGTTCAGCGCCGCGTTCTCCGCCGACACGCGCATGCAGTCGGGATCATTGTCGAAGCCGCGCACGTCGCCGAAGCCCAGCAGCTTCGCGCCGATCGCCAGGATGCCGGAGCCGCACCCCATGTCCAGGACGGAACGGCGGACATCCTCAGCCGCCAGCCGGTCCAGAAAACGGAGGCAGGCCTGGGTTGTGGCGTGTTTGCCGGTGCCGAAGCTCAGGCCCGGATCGAGCGTGATCACGCGTTCGCCTGGCTGCGCCGTGTAAGGTTCCCAAGAGGGACGCACCACCACGCGGTCGGAGATCTTCTCGACGTGGAAGAACCGTTTCCAGCTCTCGGCCCAGTCGGCCTGCGTGACGGCCGTGACCGCCGGCTCGACCGTCACACCGAGCAGCGCGGCGGCGGCGAGCAGCGCGGCCTGCGCGCGCGCCACGCCGCCCGGCTCGTTCGGAAAGAGCGAGACGCGGCAGACGCCGCTCTCCACGTCGTGCCAGGAGGTCGGCGTGAAGCCGTCGCTGTCGATGATCTCAAACAGCGCACCTGCCGTCTCGGGCGGCAGTGTTGCGGAGACGCAGGAGACGGGGTCGGTTGAGGCGGTCATGTCAAAGAGGGTTCCGTTTCAGCGCAGCTCGATCTTCGACAGATAGTCCAGGCTCTTCGGCAACTGCTCCAGAACCGTCGGGCTTTCATCTTCGATGAAGTAGTATTTGACGCCGATCTCTTGGCAGGCCTTCAGAATGGCGGGGTAGTCCGCCTGGCCGGTGCCGAGCACGACGTCGTTCGTCAGGTCAGTCCCTCCGCTGAGGTTG
>MWEJ01000707.1 GCA_002071025.1 Verrucomicrobia bacterium ADurb.Bin070
GCCTGTAGCCTACAGGCGCATGAAAAAACTGATCCCCCAATCGCTTGGGTTCACGCCCCCGAAACCGACAAAGACAGTGTACACCGTGCTGCGGCAGCTCGTCCAATGGATTCCTCCCGGGATGATCCAGCGGCTCGCCGACGAGCACAAGCTTGACATCCGCAAGTGGTCGGCGGTGAGCCACGTGGTCGCGCTGCTGTACGGGCAGCTCGCGGGCTGCGACAGCCTCAACGGGATCGTGGACGCGGCGCGCGTCCACGAGGGCGAGTGGCGCAACATCCGGGGAGCGCAGCCGCCGAAGCGCAACACGTTTTCCAACGCGAACCGGCGCCGTGACGCGGCCATGGCCGAGCGGCTGTACTGGGAAGTCTTCGGGCATCTGGTCTCCGTCTGCCCGGGGTTCGGGCAGTACAAAAGGCACAAGGGCTTCCTGGCGCGGATGAGGCGCGGGATCTTCGCCATAGACTCCAGCACGATCAAGCTGTGCCTGAACTGCATCGACTGGGCGCGGCACCGCAGGAAGAAGGCGGCGGCAAAGCTGCACATGAACCTCGACGTGGGCAGCCGCCTGCCCGCCTTCGCCGTCGTGGAGGACGCGGGCCACCACGACTCCACCCGGGCTCAGACGCTCTGCGCCGGCCTGACGGCGGGTGACGTGTGCCTCGCCGACCGGGCCTACACGGACTTCGGCTTCCTCGACGGACTGCGGGCGCGCGGGATTTTATTCGTCGTCAGGCAGAAGAAGAACATGCGCTTCAAGAGCGTGAAGACGCTTCCGAAAGGCCGGGACGCGAGCGTCATCAGCGACGAACTCGTCGAGCCCGTCCTCGCCCGCTCCAAGAAACTCTATCCCGTTCCCCTGCGCCGCGTGACCGCGCGCGTCGAGGTGGACGGCAAGATGAAGGTGATGACTTTCTTGACGAACCACCTCGGCTGGAGCGCGCGGACCGTCGCGGAACTGTACCGGGCGCGGTGGGCCGTCGAGCTGTTCTTCAAGGAACTCAAGCAGACCTGCCAAATCCACGACTTCGTCGGATACAACGAGAATGCCGTCAAGTGGCAGGTCTGGACCGGGATGCTCGCGCACCTCCTGCTGCGGTTCATGCGCCACGTCGCGGGCTGGGATCTGAGCTTCTCGCGACTCGCGGGCGTCGCGCGCGCGGCGGTGTGGGTCAAGCGCGATCTGGTCGCGATCCTCAAAACCTATGGGACAGCACCCCGGCCCAAACCGGGTGAACCCCGCGAAAAACCCCCGCCTTTGCAGGCCTTTTTCGATTTCTGGCGGATTGACTATGGGACAGCAGGGCCGTAAAACCCAACAAAAACGCGAAACGGCCGGC
>MWEJ01000708.1 GCA_002071025.1 Verrucomicrobia bacterium ADurb.Bin070
GTGCCGGCGTAGTGGAACCAGACATTCGTGGGCGTCGCCGGCCCCTTGGCTGACAGATATTTCGTCGCGCCAGAAGGATTGTGCTCCACCAGCATGCGCACACCGTTCTCACCGGGCACGTTGTAGCGGTACAGCGTGAAGCCGGTGCCGGCTTCACCCATGTTCAGAAACATCTGCGAGTTGGTGGCCGTTGTCTTGACCCAGCACGACACGGAAAAGTTGCTCGGGGTGACGCTGATCTCGGCCTGCGGCACCTCGTAATATGTCCGGCCGTCGAAAAAGACCGAATCGCCTGCGGGCGCGGCAAACGCCGCGCTTGCGGCGAACAGCGCCACAATCAGATGAAGCCAAAGGATTTGCATAATCACCATGCGGGAGAAACTGTTCAGCGGAGCAGCGCCGTCGCGCACCAGATCACAGGTGCCTGCCCGTGCAGATCACCCGTCACGCGCTTGCGGTCGAGATAGTACTGGCGGTCAGCCTTCTTGTTCGTGCCCTCGCACACATCGCGGACATCCCCGTTTTCGTCGATGTACGTCACCAGCGCCAGCCATGCCTTGCGCACAGCAGGCCCGTACGTCCGCGCGTCTAGCCAGCCGTTCTTCACGCCGGTGATCATCGCGAACGCAAACATCCCCGTGCCGGAGGTCTCGGGCCACGAGTCCCCGTCATCGATCAACTGCCGCCACATGCCGTCCGCCGCCTGGTGTTTCAGAAGCGACGCCATCATCTTACGGTAACCCTCAAGGATGCGCGGGCGGTCCGGGTTGTCCTGCGGCAGAGAGCGTAGCAGTTCGGCCATGCCCGCCGCCATCCAGCCATTGCCACGTCCCCAGAAAAACGGCACGTCCGGAGCATGGTAGAACAGCCCGTTCGGCCGCTGAAGTTCGTCTAGATACACCACCATCTCCTTCGCGGCGCGGTCGATGTACAGCCGTTCGCCCGTCGCGCGGAACGCCTGCGCCTGCACCATCGTGATCATGAACATGTCGTCGATCCACAGGCGCGTCTGCCACGTCAGGCCCTTCGCCGTCCATGCCCGCGCCTCTGGCGTGTCGTCTTTCGCCCCCGCAGGCGGCGGCGTCCACTGCGCGTCTGCCATGTGCTTGCCCATCAGCAGATAACGGATGTCCCGCGTCTGCATGTAGAGTTCCAGCGGAACGGCGCCGAACACCGTATTATCCACATGGTTGGGCAGCGGCAGCAAAGGCGCCTCTGTCGCGAACAGCGGCTCGAACCGCAGCGCCAGCCGCGCCGCCAGCCCGTCATTCCCGGTCTCCTTTGCGAAACACAGCGCACCGTACCACGTGCAGACATCCGGGTAGGTGATCTGCTTGGG
>MWEJ01000709.1 GCA_002071025.1 Verrucomicrobia bacterium ADurb.Bin070
GGGCTGCCGATCCGGAAGGATTGGCGGCTGCCGCGCGAGCGGCATGGGAAGCCGATGCGCCGGGGCGAGGTGCGGGCGCCGGGCCGGGGCCAGGGCGGAGAGCGGTCGTTGGGCCGAGTCCGGAGGCCTACGTGAGAACGCCGGCGCACGATGCGGTACGGCTAGGGCTGGAGATCGCCCGCCAAAGGCACGCGGCCGCCGTAGTAGTTGCAGGATCACTGTACCTAATAGGCGAAGTACGCGATATCTGGAGGAGTTGAGCGAGGCGGGCCTGCGGGTTGGGCTGGCCGCGTGATTTGGGAGACTGACAATGAACCGGTTCGCGCTGTCAAGAGTGACCGTGTTTGTGGGCGCGTTCGGCTCGGGCAAGACCGAGCTTGCGCTCAACTTCGCCATACGTCTGGCGAACGCGGGCGGCGGTACGGGCGGCGGCGCCGGCGACGGCGCGCCCCGGGCAGTGCTTGCCGATATCGACATACTGAAGCCGATGTTCAGGTCGCGTGAACTCAGCGCGCAGCTGGCGGCAATGGGTGTTCGCGTAGTGTCGAGCGCCCCAACGTACGAGATGGCAGACGTTCCGGCACTGTCGCCCGCGATATACGGCGCGATTGAAGACAAGTCCGTGCCGCTCGTGATGGATGTGGGGGGCGATGACGACGGCGCGCGAGCCCTCGGAAGATTCCGCTCGCACCTGGAGCGGGCCGGGTACGACATGCTGTACGTAGTAAACACGTTGCGACCGTTTTCTTCTGAGCCGGAAGAGATCATCACGATGTTGCGCGCAGTGGAGAGTGCCTCGCGCCTTAGCTGCACCGCCCTGGTGTCCAACACCAACCTGGGCGCAGCGAGCACGACGGAAGAGGCCCGCACGGGTCTCGATACGGTCAGGCACGTGTCGGGCAAGGTGGGAATCCCTGTGCGGTTCTTCACCGTTTCTCGCGGCGCGGCGCAGTCTTTTCCCGAATCAGTGCGCCGCATCTCGCTTGATTCGGGCATCCCGGAGTTCGTCATAGATAGGCTGGTCTTGCCTCCGTGGGAACGGCTTCGCGAGGAATGAGTGCTGCTAGTTCGGAATAGATGTATCTACTGAGGCGGGGCCATGCCCCGCGGCGCATGAACTGAGCTAGAAGGAAGGGATCTGTTATGCCGGTGAAAAGGTCATCCACAGGCGGCGCGCTCTCCTGGGTTGTCGCAGTCGTCGTGCTGGGTGCGGTGGCAGTCGGGGCCGGCTGGCTGATCGGGCAGCAAGCCCTAAATTGGTGGAACCCCGACCGAAGCTCGTCTGCGAAGACCGACTCGGAAGATACGGGCTACAGCTACTATCCATGGAAG
>MWEJ01000710.1 GCA_002071025.1 Verrucomicrobia bacterium ADurb.Bin070
CAGCGACAACGCCAACGGCGACACCTACCGCGGGTTTCTGGTCATCGGGCGCTACCTGTTCGAGGTGCTGCGTGAATCCAAAACGTGGCGCGGTCCGGTGCATGGCGCGTTCAAGGCCGAGATGCTGAGGACCGGCGATTATTACGGGGCGGCGGAGACCGCCTACTATCTGCGGTTCGAGATCTACGTGCGACTGTGAGAGGGGGAGAATCGTGTTGAGAAAACAGGTGCATTGCCTTGTGGACGGCTCAGCACAGCTTCGCCCTCCATTGTGCAGGCAAATCCGCAGAGTGGAGGGCGAGGCTGTGCCGAGCCGCCGATCATCTAAGTGCCTTACAAACTAACAACCGTGATAAATAACAAGTTATTCTGGAATAGTGGAATGTCGGAAGATCGCTTCGGCTGCTTCGGTTTCAACCCCCATCATTCCACCATTCCAATATTCCAGTTTGGGTGCGGGCTCCGCACGCGTTAGCGCCATTCGAGATGGGGAAAAAGCGAAACGAGAAAGGACAAAAGACATGCAGACAAACTTGAGCCGGAGGAATTTCATCAAGGCGGCGGCCGGGGCGGGTGCCGTGTCGGCCTTGCGCGTGTGCGGCCAAAACGCGCCGGCAGAGAAGAAACCGGTGCGCGTGGCGCTGATCGGCTGCGGCGGGCAGGGGACCCACGTGCTGCTCCCGGCCGCCTGCAAGGAGCGCGTGGCGGCGCTGGTCGATCCTGACGCCGCGCAGCTCCAGAATGCTTTCAAGCGCATCCGCGAGGTGTCGCCCGAGACGGACACTTCCGGGATCAGGACCTTCAGCGATTACCGTCAGTTGTTCGACGGGATGGGCAAAGAGCTGGATGCCGTCATGATCGCGACGCCCAACCACCAGCACGCGCTACCGGCGCTGCTGGCCATGCGGCGCGGCCTGCACGTCTACGTCGAGAAACCGCTGACCCACACGCTGGCCGAGGCGCGACAGCTCACGGAAGAGGCGCGCAAGGCGGGCGTGGCCACCCAACTGGGCAACCAAGGCCAGTCGAGCGAGGGCAGCCGCCTGCTGTGCGAGTATCTCGCCGCCGGCGCGATCGGTCCGGTGCGCGAGGTCTACTGCTGGAGCAACCGGGCGAACGGTTTCCCGGCCGAATACGTTCGTCCGCCGGCGCGGCCGGTGCCGCAGGGGCTGGCGTGGGACACGTGGATCGGACCCGCGCCGTTCCGCGACTATCACGCGGGTCTGCATCCGCACACCTGGCACTCGTGGCGTGATTTCGGCAACGGCTCTCTGGGCAACATGGGCTGCCACATCATGAACCATCCCTACTGGGCGCTGAAGCTGGGCAGC
>MWEJ01000711.1 GCA_002071025.1 Verrucomicrobia bacterium ADurb.Bin070
GCATCACGGACCTCCTTGGCTCCGGAGGCGAGGCAACTGCCGCCGAAGCAAACCAGGATTTGGCGTTGCGTGCCGCCTGATGGGTCCGGCTTGCCTGAACACGCCTGATCTCGAACGGCCTGCAGGGCGGCCACGCTCCCGATCTTCGGTAATGCGGGGGATTTCATGCCGTCTCCTTTTCTCCGGCGACGCCGGCGCCGGCCGCGATCTGATTGACCAACTCGCCCACGCGGGCGGGTTTGACGCGCTGATAGACCGTTTCATTCACCATCACCACCGGTGCCATGCCGCACGCGCCGAAGCAGCGGCCCACCTCCAGCGAGAAGTTCCGATCGGCCGTGGTCTCGCCCACGTCGATGCCCAGCTTCTTTTTGAAGGCGTCGAGCACTTCCTTGCCGCCGCGCACGTAACAGGCCGTTCCCAGGCACACGCGCACCAGGAACTTTCCTCGCGGATGGAGCGTGAAAAAAGAGTAAAAAGTCACCACGCCGGTGACTTCACTGACAGGTTTGCCGAACCCGTCCGCGATCTTGCGGATGACCGGTTCGGGCAGATATCCGAAAAGGGCTTGAGCGGTCTGCAAAGCAGGAATCAAGCCGCCGGGCTTGTCGCGGTACTCGCGGATCACATCATCAAGACGGGCATTGAGTTCCTCTTCAGGAACAGCATCACAGGCGCAGCCGCAGGGTGCGGCCGTTGCGGTCAAATCAGTCATGGTGGCCTCCACATGCCCCCGCGCGGGGGCGATTGCCGGAGGAAGCCGTCCGTGCCAGCCCGATTCACATCAAACGGCCGGCCGGACGGCCTCCGTCTGGACAGGAACGTGTTAGAGCGAACCCTCGATATACTTTTCGAGGTTTCGGATCATCGCGTCCTGTTCAGAGGCCACGAACTTCACCAGGTCGCCGATCGAGATGATCCCCAGAATCTTCTCGTCGTGATCCAGCACCGGCATATGACGGATACGCTTGTCCGTCATCAAAGCCATGCACTCGTCCACCGTCATCTCGGGCCACGCATAGATGACCTTCTTGGTCATCACCGCCTTGACCGGCACATCCTGAGGCGCCTTACCCGCTAAAATCACTTTGCGGAAGCAATCGCGCTCGGCGAAGATGCCGGCGATCTTCCCGCGCGCATTCAGCACAAGGAGGGACCCGATGTTTTTGGCGTCCATAAGCTGGACCGCCTCAAACACCGTTGCCGACGGGGCAATGGTTATGATTTCACGGCCCTTTTGCATCAGAAGCTGATTGACAGGTGTAGTCACGTCTTGTCCCTCCTTATTTGGTGTTCATAAGGCGCTCCGCGCGCCTTCGGGCTCCCCC
>MWEJ01000712.1 GCA_002071025.1 Verrucomicrobia bacterium ADurb.Bin070
CGACCAGACGACCGGCTTGCCGCCTGTCGTGAACGCCACGTACCGCGTGATGAATCCGATCGCGTCTTCGCCCTCGTCGGTATCCGGGATTGCGTAGCCTTCGGGACAGATGAAGTCGATGTGCTTGACCGGACCACTCAGCGCGAAATCATAGGGCAGCGTGTTTCCCTGGCGAAAACTGATCAGGTGGTTCGGATCCAATTCGCGTAAACGGCGGTGCGCCTTGCCCCAAAGACGGCTCGTAAGCGTATCCATGAAGCGGCGGTATGCGGCCATTTGGCCCCGCCACGCCCCATCCTCGCGAAACCAGGCGTCCGGCGGCGACACCGCGAGACCGTCCGCCCCGCGCCGCGCCTTGACGCCCCAGTCGCGTTCCGCGCGCGCCAGCGAGCCGTAGCGCTCGTCGATCCAGCCGCGCCACGCGCCGTCCCAACGCGCGCGCGCCGCATCGTCTTTGAAAACGTGATTGCCCGGCTCCCAGATCGTGTCGTACGCGAACACCGCAGCGTTGCCCGGCAGCCGCGCGGTCTCCAGATACACTCTGAGTTCCGCTTCGTTGAAGGCCAGCGGCGAAGCCTGCCCCATGAACAGGTTCACGTAGATGCCTTGCCTGCGGCACCGCCGCAAAAAATCGAGCAGGTTCCGGTATTCGCGCGGCGGCGGCGTCTGGATGCTGACCATGTTCACACCTAGATCCGCCAGATGACTCAGGTCGCGCTCAACCTCTTCCGGCGCATAAAACGGGTCGCGCAGCCAGCCCGCCCAATAGTCGCCGTGATCCATGCCCGACACATAGAGCGGCCAATAATTCATCCCGACCGGATACCACCGTTTGCCCTTCAGCCAGAAACTGCCCGCCCGCGCCGTAATGAACGCCTCGCGCGGGTCAGGTTCGGCATCCAGTACCGCAAAGGTCTGGCTGACCGTCTCCTCGCTCGCGCCGTCCGAAAATTGGACCCGGTAGCGGTACTCGCCCGGTTCGGGCGGCGGCGGCCAAGCTGCCTCACAGACGGTGACGCCGTGCGTGAATGTTCGCGCCAGCGGCGCGCGCCAAACCGTGCGCCCTTCACGCTCCACGCTGAAGGTCACCGTACCCTCGCGCGGCGCCACGCCGAAGCGCCGGACCGACGCGCCGAATGTGACCGGCTCGCCCGGCCAATACGCGAACTGCCCGGGGCCGGCCGCTTCCATCAGGGTTCCGCGCGTCACGCGCTCGACGGCAGACACCACACGCGTCAACACGGCCGACGAGCTCCATACGGCGGGGTCACGATAGCCGAATCCGGCAAACACGCTCCCGGCCCTGTTCGAGTGGCTGTTCAGCAAC
>MWEJ01000713.1 GCA_002071025.1 Verrucomicrobia bacterium ADurb.Bin070
AGCCGTTGGCGCGGATCCACTGGAGCCAGCCGATCCAGACGGTCATCTGCGAGAGGTCGTGAGCGTAGGGATTGATCTCGATGCCGAAGAGCTGCCACGGGCCGACCAGCGGGATGTAGGAGCCGAGGCCGCTTTCCATCGAATAGACGATGACCTCTTTCTCCAAGTCCTTGAGCGCCTGCAGGGTGACGTAAAGGAAATTGCCGGAGCCGCAGGCGGGGTCGAGCACCTTGACGTTCTGAAGCCGCACGAGAAAGGCGTGGATCAGGCTTTCCGACTCCATCCGGGACTTGCGCTCTTGCGCGGGCGTCAGGGGGCGCGGTTCAGGATTCAGAGGGGCGGCTTTCTTGCCGGAGGTCAGAAGGCTGATGACGGTCTGGCGGGTCTCGTCCCACTCGCGGCGCAGGGGCGTCATGACCACGGCGTCGACCAGAATCCGGATGTCCTCTTTGCCGGTGAAGTGCGCCCCGAGCTGGGAGCGCTTGGCGGGGTCGAGCCCGCGTTCGAAGAGCGTACCGAAGATGGAGGGGTCGACCGCGCTCCAGTCCAGCCGCACGGCGGAGAAGATGCGCCTGACCTCGGCTTCGGTCAGTTCGAGAACGTCCGCCGTGTCGAAGAGGCTGCCGTTGAAATGGCGGATGCGCTCCATGCCGAAGTCGCCACCCGTGGACATGGCCGAGAAGAGCTGGCCGATCAGAGAACAGAAACGCGCGGGCTCGCTGGCGGCGCTTTCGGCGATACGGGAGAAGAGATGACCGGGCAACAGGCCGATATCCTCAGCAAAGAGGCAGAAGACCATGCGGTCGAGAAAGTGGGCGACGGCGGCGGCATCGAGGCCGCGCTTACGCATGGAGTCGGCAATGCCGGCGATCTGTTCGGCGGCATCGCGGGTGACCGCCTCGCTGGTCTGGCCGGGGCGGAGCGCTTCCGGATTGTGCAGCACGGCCCGCATGATCTCGATGTTGCGGGTGTCGCCGAGGCGTTCCAGCGGAATCTCGTGCGTGGCGGAAACGGTGCCCGTGAAGTTGGTGCGGACGATGATGCGGTCAAGGTCGCACAGCACGAGCAGCGGCGGGTTGGCCAGCGCGTCGCGGTAGAGCAGGAGCTGGTTATAGGCCGCGTTCAGGTCTTTATGCTTGCCCTTGTACTCCCAGCCGAAAAAGTCCTTTTTCCACACGTCCGCAAAGCCGTCGCCGCCGCCGTGTTTGGAGATGCCCTTTTCGAAACAGTAGGTCGCGCCGGTGGGATACCCGGCTGCGGGCGTGGGGTGCTCGAAGACGTTGCACAGGTCGATGAAATGCTCCTGAGCGGCGGAGCGCTCCTTCAG
>MWEJ01000714.1 GCA_002071025.1 Verrucomicrobia bacterium ADurb.Bin070
CATCACCTGTATAAAATCACGCGGGCGCTCTCAAAGTATGTTGGGAACGCCCGTGTTGACGAGGTAATGAAAAATCTAAAAGACCTGGAAGAGGCCATTTACGCGCGCGGCGCGGCGGCCCCGGACGCGGCGTCCTTCGCGAGCATGAAATCGGCCGCCTCGTCCGCGCTCACGCGCCTGCACGGCGACATAAACGCAGCTCTTTCCTCCGAGGACATCAGCCTGGTGAAGTCCTTGTCCGCAGACCTCCACTTGGCGATGCCGCCCTCGGTGGACTCGTACGCGATGCCGGCCTTGTCGTTGATGAAAAACATGTCTACACCTTTTCCTTTCGAGAACAGGATCAGTGTACCCTATACGGCCGGAAAAGTCAACACAGAAAACAACATCCGCTACAGCATCCAGTCCCGCAGGCTCGAACCGCTCGGCGTCCCCGACGGCCTGGCCGAGGTGTCCGCCGGGACCAGCGTCGCGGCGCTCTCGCAGACCAAGTTCAAGCCCGAGCGCGCCCGCCACAAGGAGCTGCGCGACGCCGAGGACTGGCCGGCCGCCGAGGCCTACGCCCGCGCCCTGGCCGGCGCGGAACCGACGCGCCTGCTCGGCAGCTACCTGCTCGCGAAATACCACGGCGACGTCGTGGCCGCAAAAACGGTGGTGGAACGCTGGGCGAAACCCGAGGAGGCGGAGAGGATCCGGGAGCGCGTCGGCGACGCCGGGCTTCTCAAACCCGTGATCGCGGCCCCGTGCCCGCAGATCGAGGGCAACCGCTACAATGCGCTGCCGCAGGCCTACGCCGCGTGGCTCGCCATAAAGCTCGGCGGCAGCATGAGCCGGGGGTTCTTCAAGTTGGACGGATCTGGCGCGGCCAATACAGGCGCGGCCATGTCCGACCGTGTGTCGCGCGACTACGCCTTCGAGGGCGGCGAGGACATCGACGGCGCGTCGCCCGTTATTCTCGTGGATGATGTGTGGACCAGCGGGCAAACGCTCTGGACTGTTTACGAGCACATCAAAGCCGTCAACCCGGACGCGCACGTCGCCGCGTTCGCCACGCTGGCCAGCGGACGCTACGGCAAGAACGTCCGCCCGACACCAAAACAGTTGACCTCTTTTTGGGAAAAGTCTAACCTCACCACCGTCTCATTCAAGGAGCGCGTAGGCAATGACATCGAAAAACTCACAGGCTCAGAAATCCAGGCCTACATCCTCACCGGCGGCCGCGGTCCGGACGCCGCCGCGGCTTTCTTCGGAGGAAGCCCGCGCGCAGATCGAGGAACTGACGCAGAAGACGGCGAAGCTTTGGGGCGTGCCCGTCGCGCCGCTCC
>MWEJ01000715.1 GCA_002071025.1 Verrucomicrobia bacterium ADurb.Bin070
GCATTTGCAACGGTTTTGTCAGCGATTTGGGCGGCGGCTTCCTTGTGCCCGTACAGCGCCAATCCCTTGGCGATCTGATAGTTCGGGGCCGGCCAAACGTCGCCCCGCCAATAGTCGTCCGATTTCCACCTCTTGTCTTTGCGATCCACGGTAGGCACCGGCAACGGCGTGTTCCAGTGATCGGTCTGAATGGTTTCTGCCATCCGTTTGGCCATCACGTCCGTCGGGACCTCTGCCATCAGGGGTATCCAACTTCCGATTGTCGCGACGGGGATTTTCTCCAGCGTGTCGCGGTTGACAGAAAGAAACGTTCCGGAGGCCTCGTCCCACATGTGTGTGCGCATGGCATTACTGTGGGTGCCGATGTCTCCTAATACGTTTCCACACGTACGTTTTGCACCCCGAACGGCTCCACACGTACGGTGTTGCTTCCCGGTTGAAAGTGACGCGTAATATTGACACGGCAGGGCTTGCCGATAAATCCGCCCGCATACGCGCCGTTCACACGCACGGCCGCCGCGGTTTCTGCCTGCGGGCGCAGCGTGATCCTTGCGCCGTCGCGGGCGGAGACCGTCGCGCGTTTGCCGTCATCCTCATACTCGACGGTCAACGTCTTCACATGCCCGTACGCGGGATCACCGCCAAGTATGGAAGGCAGCACGGGAACGACGCGCGCCCCGCCGCGGACACGCTCACTGACAAACCGGGTGACATCCGCCGACCCCGCGCCATCGATGGCCGCATACGTGGCTTTGAGTATCCGCAACGTGTCCTTGGAACCGTGCCGCCCCTCCATGTCGCACACCAGATAGGCGTTGCGGCCGTCAGCCAGCAACTCCGGCGACACCGTCACAACACCCTGGAACACCGAGCCTGTGACCTGACTGACCGTCAACGCGTTATCCGGCGCGACGGGATACACGACCGGATCGGCTGAAGCGTCAGGCAACACCGGCAAGGTCGCAACCGGACGCGATACCGATGTCAACCTGGCAGGCCGTCCCGCGTCACGCTTGACGAAACGCACAAGCGCACTCTCGTAGCCCTCCAGCGTCAAGTCGAAGGACACGCCGTCCCCCTCCTTGCGCCACGGCACCGCAGTCACCTCGCCGCGCATCGCGTCCCACACCTCGGGTGCACCCGAGGCGTCCGGCGCGTGGAACGTGAAGGCGCGCGCCGCGTCGTTAGTGTTCTGGTTGGCGATGAAGAGCACGTCGCGGCGCTCGCGGTCGACGCGCCGCAATGCATGGACCCAGCCGCCGGTCTCGCCTGAAAGTACGCGCAACACAGGCGGCACGCCGGCCTCGCCCAGCGTCGCTGCCA
>MWEJ01000716.1 GCA_002071025.1 Verrucomicrobia bacterium ADurb.Bin070
AGCCGAACACTGGCCGCACTTGATGCAGGGCGATTCGTTGAGCGTGACATCGGCGGCCGGGGCCATGCGGGTCTTCTCGCCACGGCCGATGAACTCCAGCGCCCAGACGTTCTGCATCTCCTGGCAGACGATGGCGCAGCGGCCGCACTTCACGCACTTCTCGGGATTCAGCACGATGGAAGGCGTAGAAGAATCCACCGGGATGTTCGGCACTTCGGTCGGGAAGGGAATTTCGCGAATGCCGAAGTCAGCGGCGAGCTTCTGCAGTTCGCAGTTGCCGCTGCGGGGGCACTGCAGGCAATCGTTCGGGTGATTGGCCAGAATCAGTTCCAGCACGGTGCGGCGCACGCGCACGATGTCCGCATCATGCGTCGTGACCTTCATGCCCGGGGCGACCTCGGTGCAGCAAGCGCGGAGCAACTTGGGCGATCCGGAGGTGCGGACCACGCAGATGCCGCACGCCGCCCACGGCTTGAGGTCAGGATGATAGCAGAGCGTGGGGATTCTGACATGCACCGCCTTGGCGGCATTCAGGATCGTGGTGCCGGCCGGGACTTCGACCGGGATCCCATTGATTTCGAGTTGAACCAGGTTAGACATAGTAAAAAGCCCTTTCAAAATTACGCGCGGTTGACGGCGTGGAACTTGCAGACCTCGTAGCACTGGCCGCACTTGATGCACGTCTCGCTGTTGATCGTGTGCGGCTGCTTGCGTTCACCGGCGATGGCATTGACCGGACAGACACGGGCGCAGGCCGTGCAACCGACGCACTTGCTCGTGTCGATCGTGTAACGCAGCAGGTTCTTGCACTTGCCGGCACGGCACTTCTTCTCGTCGATGTGCTCCTTATACTCGTCCATGAAGTAGCGCAGGCTGGACTGGACGGGGTTGGAGGCGGTCTGCCCGAGGCCGCACAGCGAGGCGCGTGACATCGCTTCGCTGATCTCGCGCATGTTCTCGATGTCCTCGTAGGTGCCCTTGCCGTCGCAGATCTTGCCGAGGTAGTTGAGCAGTTTGCGGCCGCCGATGCGACACGGCGCACACTTGCCACAGGACTCATCGACGGTGAAGTCGAGGTAGAACTTCGCGATGTTCGGAATGCAGTCGTCCTCGTCCATCACGATCAATCCGCCCGACCCCATGATCGAACCGATCTTCGCGAGATTCTCATAGTCGATCGGCGTATCCAGGAACTGCGGCGGGATGATGCCGCCGGAAGGGCCGCCTGTCTGCGCCGCCTTGAAGACTTTGCCGCCGCGGATGCCGCCGCCGATGTCGAAGATGATCTCGCGCAGGGTGGTGCCCATCGGCACTTCGATCA
>MWEJ01000717.1 GCA_002071025.1 Verrucomicrobia bacterium ADurb.Bin070
TGTCCATGGCGGCGGCGATAGAGGCCCTGACGGATGCCGGGCTTTACCCTTTTCCTGAAAACCTCAAGGAAAATATGGGTGTGGCCATTGGCGGCGGGGCAGGCGGTCTTCTGGAAGCCGAAAGTTTTTACGCGGAGATGTTGATAAAAGGGAAAGGGCGTTCGAAATATTCCCGGCTGTCTTCGTTGTTTTGCGCCTCGTCCGCGGACCGTATTGCTTCCAGTTTCGGCCTTCTGGGCCCGAAAGCCACCTTTATGACGGCCTGTTCGGCGGGCGCCACCGCGCTGGGCTATGCCGGAGACCTGATCGCGGGCGGTCATGCCGATCTCATGATTGCCGGCGGCGTGGAGCCGATGTGCCGGCTCACCTACGCCGCTTTCAACGCCCTCAAATCCGTGGACGAGGATGTCTGCCGGCCTTTCGACCGGAACCGGTCGGGGCTTTCCCTGGGCGAGGCGTCGGCCATTCTGATTCTGGAATCTCTCGATGCGGCGCAAAACCGCGGCGCGAAAATTTACGGAGAGCTGATGGGATATGGCGTCACCTGCGATTCGTTTCATATGACGGCGCCCGATGAAAAAGCGTCGGGCGCCGCGCGCTCCATGCGCGCCGCTCTGGCGGACAGCGGCCTGACGGTGGAGGATATCGATTACATCAACGCCCACGGCACGGCCACGCCGGTCAATGATTCGACGGAAACCAAAGCCATCAAGGAGGTGTTCGGTTCCCGCGCCTATTCAATCCCGGTGAGTTCGACCAAATCCATGCATGCCCACACGCTCGGCGCGTCAGGCGCCTTGGAAGGGATCGTCAGTCTGCTGGCTCTGTCCAAAAGGTTTGTCCCGCCGACGATCCACTGGCGCGAACGCGACCCGGAATGCGATCTGGACTACGTGACCCAAGGCGCGCGCAGCATGGATCTGCGCGCCGTTCTCTCCAATTCCTTCGCTTTCGGCGGAAACAATACGACGGTCATCTTCGGCCGGTATGAAGGGCGGGGCGCCGTCCATGAGTAAATATCATGATCTTCCGGACAATCAGCGGGTGGTGGTCACCGGCGTGGGAATGGTGACGCCGCTGGGTACAGGCCGGGAGGAATTTTCCCGGAGGCTTTTCGGGGGCGAGGGCGCCATCGATGTCGTGCAGGCTTTCGACACCGGCAGGGCGGCATCGCACCTTGGCGCGGAAGTGCGCGGCTTTGAACCCCGGGAATTAATCTCGGTGAAAAATCTGCGGCGGATGGACCGGTTGTCGATGCTTACAACCGCATCGGCCCGCCTCGCGCTTTCCGATGCAGGCGTCGCCGTCACGGCTGAAAA
>MWEJ01000718.1 GCA_002071025.1 Verrucomicrobia bacterium ADurb.Bin070
CGTTGAGCGTTGAACGTTGAACGTTCTTTACATCATCACATAGAACAGCACGGCGAAGAAGTGGCAGAGCGTGCCGGCCAGCACGAAAAGATGCCAGACCGCATGGTGGAACGGCATGAGGCGCCAGAGGTAGAAGACCGTGCCCAGGGTGTAGAGCACCCCTCCCGTCAGCAGCCAGACCAGGCCGGCGGTCGGCAGCGCGTCCATCAGGGGCCGGATCGCGAAAACCACGATCCAGCCCATGCCGACGTATGCCAGAGTCGAAACCACGCGGAGCTTCCCGGTGAAGAAGACCTTGAAGACCACGCCCAACACGGTCAATCCCCACACGATGCCGAAGATGGTCCAGCCGATCGCCGGGTGTTCCGGCCGCAGCGTGACCAGCGTGAAGGGCGTGTAGGAGCCGGCGATCAGAAAGTAGATCGCCATGTGGTCGCACACCTCCAGCACCTGCTTGGCGCGCGCATGCGTGACCGCATGGTAGACCGATGAGACCGTGTAGAGCAGGATGATGGAAAAACCGAAGAGCGCGCCGCTGACCACCTTCCACGCCACCTGCTCGCCGCTCTGCGCGCCGAAGACCACCATCAGCGCCAGCATCGCCGCCCCCAGATGGCTGCCCAGCGCGTGGATCGCGCTGTGAGAGATCTCCTCGGGAACGGTGTAATCTCTGGGTGTCAGGCGGTGCATGGGGGTTTCCGACGGGTCGGACAGGTCAGACAAGTCGGACAAGTCCGACTCAGACTTTGTCAGCCAAATAAGCGTTGATCGCGGCGGCGGCGCGGCGGCCTTCGCCCATCGCGAGGATCACGGTCGCGGCGCCCAGCACGATGTCGCCGCCGGCGTAGATGCCGTCGATCGAACTCTTGCCGGTCTCGTCCACGATGATGTTGCCCCACTTGTTGACGGCCAGACCCTCGGTGGTCTGGCTGATCAGCGGATTGGAGCCGTTGCCGATCGCGACGATCACGGTGTCGACCTCCATCAGGAATTCGCTGCCGGGGATCGGCACCGGGCTGCGGCGCCCCGAGGCGTCGGGCTCGCCCAGCTCATAGCGCAGGCACTCCATGCCGGTCACGCGGTCCTGCCCGTCGCCGAGAATGCGCACGGCGTTCTGCAGCATGTGGAAGGCCACGCCTTCCTCGCGGGCGTGAGCGACCTCCTCGACGCGCGCGGGCATCTCCTTCTCGGTGCGGCGGTAGACCAGATGCACCTCCTCCGCGCCGAGGCGCAGCGCCATGCGCGCCGCGTCCATCGCCACGTTGCCGCCGCCCAGCACCGCCACCTTCTTGGAGGTGTAGAGCGGCGTGTGGGCGTGT
>MWEJ01000719.1 GCA_002071025.1 Verrucomicrobia bacterium ADurb.Bin070
GCTCGACCGGCTGGCTGAAGCGCAGATACGGCGTATCGTCCGAACAGCCGTGGCTCATCGCGCCCAGATTCGTGTAGCGCGTAAAGGCGTCGGAGACGAGCGCGATTTCCTTGAAAACCGTCGCGGCATCGTACCAGGCATTTTGACGTTTGCCTTGCATCGAAACCAGCGACGGGAACTCCGGCTTGTAGCCGGCATAGGTCCAGCACAGCAGGCCCTTGCAGCCGAAGGAGAGCATGCAGTAGGACTGCCAGCGGAATTCCGTTTCCGTGGGCGTTCGCTTGCTCGGCGTCCAGGCGAACGTTTGGATGCAGCACCAGAACGCCTTGCTGTGTTCACGCGCCGAACGCGCAATGACGTTGATTGACTCGCAGTACTCTTTGTAGGTGGTCCGCCGGCCTTGCGACCAGTTGAGCGGATAGATGTCGGTGCAGATGTAGGGGACCTCGAACATCTGGCAGAACGCGTCGCAATATTTTTTGTAGAGGGCGGGATCGGGATCGTAATACTCGATGGCCGCGGCGTGCGCCCCGTACTTGAGTTGGGCGGCGTTGGCGTACATCGGCAGCAGGTTGATGTAAGGCAGTTTGCCTTCTGTCTCGCGGCTGTACGCATTGCAGATTTTGGCCAGCTCGGCGTATTGATCCGTTCCGGGCTCATCCGTAATGTAGGTGCCGGCAAAACTCGGATGGTCGTAATAGTCCGCCGTCGCCGCCGCCGCGTTGCGGTACGCGCCATCCCCCAGGATCAACTCCACACCGTGACGGTCGCACTCGCGCAGCAGCCATTCGCGGCGATCCGCGCCCGCCAGCGCACCATGAGCGATGAGCCAGTCAAAGCCGGCAGAACGGTACGTGGCGACGAAATCATCCGTGATCGCCTCGGCGCCCAGATTGACCCAGGCACCGATGCGGATGCGGTCGCGGGTCAGATATGCGTGGGTGTAAGGCGAATCGACCGCCGTGCCCAGCGCCTGCCTGATCGCCGTCTGCAGCCGGACGGCCGCCTCGGCGCGGCTGGCGGGCCTGACGCGAGAGGCTGGCTCGACGCCGTCGTCGTGCAGCCGCGCAAGCGCCCGCGCCCAGTCACCCTCGGAGACCGCAGCCTCCGGGCGGAATGTGCGCGCGTCGGCCGCCTCGAGCACCTGCCGGGCGACCACGAACCGGATCGCCTGGCGCGCCGGCTCCTCCAATTCCGCGATATCGTCCAGCGCCACTTCGCCCTCCGCGAGCCGGTAGGTGCCGGGCAGGCGTGCGATGAACCGCGTGTAGCCGCGACGGTTGGTGTCGCAAAGCGGGATCACCCGCTCGCCGCCGGC
>MWEJ01000720.1 GCA_002071025.1 Verrucomicrobia bacterium ADurb.Bin070
GTCCCGCCGCCGGCGGCCTGCCGGACGATCATGTCGCGGATGCGCGTGTAGAAATAGGCGACATGCCACGTCACGGGATCGGCCGCGATGCGCGATCCGACCTCGCCGCCCACAAAAGTTTCCGGATCGAGGTTCGTCGACGGGGTTTCGATGTCCGTGCTGCGGCTGACATCGAACCGCGTCAAGTCTGAGAGCCCCGGGGCGCGGAAGCCCTGAGAGGCGGAAGCATACAGCCACCAGAGATGATCGATCACGCGGCAGGAGAGGCGGGCGAAGCCCGACACATCGTACCAGTGCGCATCCATGGAGGCGGGGGTGTGCGGGGAGGTTTCGAAGTTCTCATACCGGCCGATATCCGCACGGGCATACGTCGCGCGACCGCCCAGCGTCAGCTCCCACCGTTCCGCGAGGTTCACGCGGTCCTGAAGATACGCCGCTGCCGTGTGGTAGGCTGAACGGTCGGCCACAGGCCCCTGTATGCCCACCGACGACAGCGAGCCGTCGGCGCGGTAGTTGCGGCGGAAGCTGTCGATCCCGTCGCGGACATACTCAGCCCCATACGCCCATGTGCCGGCGGGCGTCTCTTTGGTGAGATCCGCAGCGGCGCCCCACGTCTGCACGTCAAATCCGTCCACGGTCCGGGAGCGGCTGCTTTTTACGACGTCCTTCGTCTCCTCCTGCCGCTGGAAATAGAGCGTCGCCTGCACGTCGTCATACAGCGCAGTGGCCTCGCGGTCCACATAGCGCAGGTAAGAAAGCGAGCGCGCCTGATCGAACACATGACGCCGCTCCGTGCCGATCGCGGTCCCGTGCCACGAAATGCCGTAGGGGGTACGATGCGTGCGCCACACGTCATCCTGATCGACCTCATAATGCGCGAGGATCAGCTCGCGGTCGCCCTTCAGGTTCAACCGTACTTTGGCGTCGAGGTCCAGTTCCCGGTAGCCGGTGCGCCGCTGGCGGCCCGTGCGCCTGCCCCCTTCAAGGTCGCCGAACTTTTTATAGGTCATGCCAAACAGACCGGCCCAGAGGCCTGTCCCGTATTCGCCTTCGGCGCGGCCGGTGACCGACCGTTCAGCCGAAGCGACGCGCGTCGCCAGCCGCCCGCCCCACACCTCGCCGCCGTCGGGCGCGTATTCGGGCATCCGCGTGAACGCTTGGACCGTTCCGCCGATCGCGTCCGACCCGTACAGCGCCGATCCGGGGCCTTTGAGCAGCTCGACGGTGTCCAGCGAAGCCAGATCGACCGTGTTCCAGTACTGATTGGCGCCTTCGCGAAAGACCGGCGTGTTGAGGCGGATGCCGTCAACCAGCATCA
>MWEJ01000721.1 GCA_002071025.1 Verrucomicrobia bacterium ADurb.Bin070
GGCGGTCTCGATGCGGGCGGGCAGGATGCCGGGAGCCCCCGCCAATTCTCCCAGCGCCTGGTTCTTGCCGTTCAGCTCCAGGGTGCCGCCCGTGAGCGTCAGGGGGACGCCCGGCGCGAGCGCGTCGGGCACCGCGAAACCGAGAAATCCGTTGTTGACGGTAAGGCGGCCGGTGAAGGTGTTGGTGGCCGCGAGGATCCAGCGCCCGGCGTCGTTCTTGATCAAGGCCTGCGTCCCGCTGCCGGCGATCACGCCGGATGCCGTGGTGGTGCCGTTGCCGAGCAGGTGCAGCGTGTATGCGCCGAGATCGACGGGGCCGGAGAGCGTGACGGTGCCGTGTCCGTGAATCGGCGAGTGCGCGAACAGACGGAGGGTGTTGGTATGCGTGGCGGTGCCGTTGAGAATGAGCCCGCCGGCATTGGCGACGTTGGTGGCGATCGCGCCGCCGTAGAGGCTGACCGGCCCGGTGCCCATGGCGCCGCTCGCGTGCACACTGACATGATACCAGGCGCTGTTGGCGGCGCGCACGGTCAGACCGCCGGAAAAGGTGTTGTCGGCATGATAAAGCCGGATGGCGCCGGCATTCAGCAGCTTGTCGATGCCGCCTTCGCCCGAAATCAAGCCGCGCAGGTTCAAGCCCCATGTGCCGATTTCCGCGAGCAACGTCACCCCTTGCGGAATCTCGATGTCATTGTAGAGGTTGCAGTCGGCCCACCGGTCGAGCCAGAGCCGCGGCGGGGTGGTCCCGTTCGGCACGAAGCGCAGCGGATCGCCGCTCGGCGACAGGACCGTGTCGCTCGCCGAGCCCGACGCGAACCGCACATAATCCAGCCGGTTGAGGATGAACGGCGCGGCGATGTCCTGCACGGGCGCAAGGCGCGTGTTGTTCGCCATCCGGACGGTCGTGTTGCTGGCACTGGCCGGGATGCCGGCCGCGTCCCAGTTATCGGCGCTGCTCCAGTTATTGTCCGCGCCGCCGCCGTCCCATGTGTGGACGGCAGCCGACGCGCCTGTCGCCAACAACCCCATGACCGCCAGGAAAAGCACCAGCCCGTCTTGCACGTGCTTCATCGCCACACCCCTTTCTTTCGGACACCGCGCGCAGTGAAACAGAAAAACACGCGATTACACATTATCTTAGGCAATATGCTGAAATAAGGGGATAGTCATTTCATGCAAAAAACAGACAAATCGTGCAAAACACAGGACAGGACGGGTGTGGATCCAAATGAGTTGAATCACACCCGGACGCGGCCCCGTCTTATCTCAACATCAGCATAGACCCGCTGGCGTTGAGCCCCAAAAGCGCGGGGAGG
>MWEJ01000722.1 GCA_002071025.1 Verrucomicrobia bacterium ADurb.Bin070
CCAAGGCCCCGTTGATCACGGCGTACTGGGGCTGGGAGAAGCTCGGCAGTTGGGTCACCCCGGACTATTTCCCCGCCTATCCCTCTGACGAGCAGTTCACCCGCCTGGTGGCCCGGACGCGCGAACTCGGCTGCCACGCCTTCCCCTGGCCGTCGGGATACCACTGGACGCTGACCTACGTCAAACGCGATGACGGCAGCTTCGAGTGGGATGACCGCGCGCGCTTTGACACGCTCGCGCGCAAACATGCCGTGCACAACCGCGACGGCGAGATGTATCTGCGCACGCCCTCCTGGCTGCGGGGCGGCAACACCGCCTGCCTGTGCGGCGGCGACCCCTGGACACGCCGCTGGTGGAACGAGGATATCTGCGTGCCGCTGGCGCGGCGCGGCTGCGAGATGATCCAGGTGGATCAGGTGGTGGGCGCAAACTGGCCGGCCTGTTACGCGGACTGGCACGGGCACCCCAAAGGCCGCGGCCTCTGGATGACCGAGGTCTTCACCGAGCAACTGACGGGCATGCGCGAGGCCATGCGCAAGATCGAGCCCGACGCCGTCGTCTGCATCGAAGAGCCCAACGAGTGGTTCAACCACCTGATGGGCCTGCAGGATTACCGCAACTGCGAGCGGAAGGGCGAGTGGGCCTCGGTGTTCAACTACATCTACCACGAGTATCTGCCGCCGTTCCAGAGCAACCCGCGCCGCGGCAACCGCGTGTGGGACGCGCACTGCCTGGCCGACGGCCAGATGCCCCACATGGTGCCGTCCGGCAAGGATTTCCAAGAGGTGATGCTCGCCAACGGCGGGTTTGACGGCCTGACGGCCGACGGGAAGTTCTTCCTCGGCTGGGAAAAACTGAGCGGATACCAGAAAACGGCTTTTAACGGCGCGGCCCATATCGACACCGAAGAGAAGCACAGCGGCGTCGCCAGCATGCGGCTGGAGAACAAAACGGCCGGCGACACGGTGCAGGTCTCGCAGAATGTGGCGGCGGAAGCCGAGAGCTTCGGCGGCGGGCGCACATACCGGCTGAGCGCCTGGCTCAAGACCGGCAAGCTGGCGCGGCCGAACGGGATCAACTTCGGCGTGTTCGCGCCCGGGCTCAAATCAACCGGGCAGGGCGGCCAGCTCAAGTTCCCCGCGCCCGGCAGCGGCTGGCAGCGGGTCGCGGCGGATTTCACGATGCCGGACAGCGCCGAGATGCTGCGCGTCATGTGCCATGTGTCGGGCGAGGCGGTTGTCTGGGTCGACGAGATGCGGCTGGAAGAAGTGCTGGCGGACGGCGGCGTCAAGGAGGTCGTGTCGGCCGGCTTC
>MWEJ01000723.1 GCA_002071025.1 Verrucomicrobia bacterium ADurb.Bin070
ATCCATCCGTCCACGGGTTGAACAAATCGACGCGGACATGCTCAAAATCGGCCGTGTTGCGTGTCACGAGCGTCAGTCCGTGGACACGCGCCGTCGCCGCTAACATCGCATCGATAACGGGGCGGGGGGTGCCCGCACGCTCCGCCTCCGCGCAAACGGCACCCCATTCCATCGCGACCTCCGCGTCGACACTGAGCAGCCGCCCGTGAAAGCGCGACCGGAGATCGTTGTCCAGCCATGCCTGAAGCCGTCGGGCTTTGGTTACGTCGGACAACCGGAGAATGCCTTTTCTGATTTCCCCCAACGTGATGACAGACAGGTAAATCCGCGCTTCCGGGACATCGCCGAACCACGCCAGAACACGGGGGGACGGTTTCAGCCGCACGAACTCCGAGACGACGCAGGTGTCGATCAGAAAGTTCACAGAACGATCTCCCGGCCCGTGTCGGCGGCCCGCGCCAGGTCAAGCCCGCTTCCCCGCAGCGGCGAGTTCCGCAAAAACGAAACCAGCGACTCCGCTCCGGAGTGCCGGCGCTCATATTCTTTGATGGGAAGCAGGACGACCACGGGCACCCCCCGGCGGGAAACCGTCTGCGGCCCTTCCGTGAGCGTCTTGTCCACCATCTCGCTGAATCTGTTTTTCGCGTCCTGCAACGCCCATACCGTTTTCATCGCACCCCCACTTTCAAGCTAGTCTGTCTAGCCGCTTATCACGATACCTCGCCACGCCCTTCCTGTCAAAACCAAAACGGCTCCCATAATTGATCGGTCAGCGACAGGGGCGCTAAAAACCTGTCCCGAATGGCAGTACGTTTCTGCAGAAAGCGTGGCGCAAGACTGGGGGCGCGGACGGCCTCGTCCGCGGAAGGGGCGTTGGCACAGTGTGCCGCAGACCGCCGTATGCCTCCGGATGCGCCTTTCTCATGCGTCCACGCGCCGATCTTCAGCGCTTGACCAGCACGGCATCGTGCGCCGCCACGGTCACGGGCAGTCTGCGGCCGCCCCACGTCAGCGTCACCGCCTGCGGCTCGCGCGTGGCGTTGGCCAGCACCACCGCCTCGCGCCCGTCCGCGGCGCGGAAAGCGTTGTGGAAGACCGCGGGGGTCTGCCGGCCGTCGTAGTCGATCTTGGCGCATTCGAGCGCGGGCTGCCGCATCAGCCGCCCGTGGGCCAGCCAGGGACGCCCCTCGCCGTGATACAGCTCGATCCAGCGCCGCATGAACCGCGCGTCCGAGGTGAAGCCGGCCGACACGACCTCCTTGACGCCGCCGTCCGCCAGCACTTCTTCCAGCCGCATCTCGTCGACCCAGAC
>MWEJ01000724.1 GCA_002071025.1 Verrucomicrobia bacterium ADurb.Bin070
CCAAGCAGCGCCTCGAACATTTCCGTCATGTGTGCGCCGGTCGCGTCATCCTCGCGAGAGGCTATGACGGACAGGACGGCACGCAGCGTGATTTGACGCGATGAGTATCCCTCTGATTCGCGCGGCAAAACCCGGACCTCGAAGCACGTCCGCGCAGATTCTTTCGACAGGCCTTCGTCCGTCGGCGTCCAGAACAGTTCGACATGCCGCGTCGTGACCGCTCTGATAGCCGCGCCGATATTGGCCTCCGTGAGGCGTTCGATCTGTGCGCGTGTCGC
Source organism: Verrucomicrobia bacterium ADurb.Bin070 (assembly GCA_002071025.1). Taxonomy (GTDB): domain Bacteria; phylum Verrucomicrobiota; class Kiritimatiellia; order RFP12; family UBA1067; genus DUPH01. The sequence goes on from MWEJ01000724.1 coordinate 279, forward strand.
ACTCATTTGATTTTTCCTTTCAGCCGCTGTTCGATGCGGCCAAACAGTGTGTTTGTAGCTGCACGCATTGCCGTTGACATCGCTGCTGATTCTCCGCCTTTGAGCGCGAGACCGATGTAATCAAGCTTGTTCATGACAACTATTTCGTATGCGTTGCCTTTCCCTCTCTGCGTGACTGAGAAAGCTTCTCTGTGCGGCTTGCGACCTCCATAACCGACCTTCTGGCCGGGAAACAAACGCTGTGCGGCCCATCCCCAAGACGCCTTCCCGATCCCGCGATAATGCATCACTGTCAGCTTGCTCTGCTTTGCCTCTGCCAGGCTTGGCGCCCAAATCTCCACGTCGTGTTCAGCTCCCGTCTTGCGGTCAAACTTCCGCATGAGAAATCTCTGGTTCCCGCTAGCGTCTCGCGACTTCTTGCGCCACGTTTTGTCGACCCTCACCTTCCGCCGCTCCGGTGCTATTTTAGTCGCGGTCTTGAGCGATTTGAGCAACGCCAGAGCCCCCATCCTCGTGGCATCTTCCGGCGTTTTGCCAAGTTCCTTGACCAGTCTGTCCATTTGCGCCCGGAAGTCGTTGAGCGTGCCACGATCAACCTGTATGCGTAGCTCTACCATTGCCGACCTCCCTGCGCTGCGCACGTCAGCGTCCACGTCGTGAGTGATCCGACAACTGTCTGCACGCGCATTTCCGGGAACCCATCAATCGTAACGATGTCGCCTGATTGCGGCGGATTGTGATCCGGCCATTCAGCACGCGACACAAGCACGTCAAACTGTATCGCGTCAACAGGAGCAGAGCCGCCAATGCTCGCATCAATCGCAGTCGGCCCGAGCACGCAGCAAGGCACAGCGTGCAGCGCTGACCGAGATTCGGCAGCGCCGGACTCAAGACGCCGCCCGCTGAACGCCGCCCGATGCCGCATGAACGGAGTAAATGCTGCGCTGTGCTCAAAATCAATCATAGCGAGATACCGAGCGGCGAGAGAGTGCCGGGAGGTTTCGGCCCGCTCGGTGCGCCTCCTATGTTT
>MWEJ01000725.1 GCA_002071025.1 Verrucomicrobia bacterium ADurb.Bin070
GCCGCCGAACCATGCGGCCACCATTCCCTCCGAGGTCTCCGCAAGGGTCGATGCGTGACACTGCGGTGTCGGCAAAGGATCGCAGACAAACTCTGAAGAGACCAGCGCCTGCGCGCACGCAAGCCCGGCTGACGCACTCACGGCCAAAACGATCTGAACACGTTTCATCACTTTCCCCTATTTTTTTTCTCTCACTTCAGCGAAAACAACGTGCCGCTCGGCGGCGGCTCCGGCCCGGTCCATGTGACACCGTCACCACGCGAGCTCTTTGTGCAGAAACCCGTAGACCTTGCCGTCCTCCGCCCCGATCAGCAGGTCCGGCCATTCGTCGCCGTCCAGATCCGTCACCCACGGCGTGGCATTGTGAACGCCGAAATCCAGCGCCTGGCCGCTCGCCAGCCTGAGCGGAACAGGCCGTGCGAACAGCGGCGCCGCATTGGAGCCCTCGTTGCGGATGAAAAACGGCACGGCCCCCTGCTTGGCCGCCTGCTCGCTGAAAAAGCGGTGGCATGACCGGTTGGTGCCGAACAGCAGATCGAGCCGGCCGTCTCCGTCCCAATCTGCCAGCGAGACAGCCCCGCGCCCCCAGAGGCCGGTCGGACCGCACAGCCGGATGGATGCGCCGTCCGCGTGGCGGAGTTTGACCGTTTCGCGCAGATCGGTACCGCCCGCCTCATGCGGCACCGCGACCGCGAGATCGCCGTCCCAATCCTGAATCAGCAGAGCGTCATGCGGCACGCCCGCAAAGCCGGAAGTTCCCGGAACAATGTTCGGGCGACTGCGCCAGGCGACCCGGAACGGTTCTCCCCGCAAGGTGAACGGCCGGCCCTCAGCGAGATGCCGGGCGTCATCCGACCGCCTTCTTTGCGCGTCCCTGCGCCGGTAGAGCACCAGCGTTCCCGTGATGTCATCCGTAATCACTGCCTTGGCCCCGCCCCATTCGCCTGCCGTGACCTTGAGGTATCCCCAGCGTTTTTCATTCGATCCTTGAATCGATCCGTTCAGACCGGCGATCGGACGGATCGGAACACCGGACGCCGTCATCGCATGCGGCGATCCGTATGTCCACGGATCGTCCGTGCCTTGCCAGAGCACCAGACGTCCCGAGGCGTCACCGGTCAACAGGTCCGGCAGGCCGTCACCGTCCCAATCCAGCCTGCACGGAGAGGTCAATGTTTCGGCGGCCAGCCATCCGCCGCAGGTCTGCGCGACGCCCGCCGACACATAGTCCCCCACGCGGCGGCCTTGCAGGACCGCCACCACGCCCGGATTGCCGTCCAGCAGCAACTCAGGCACGCCGTCG
>MWEJ01000726.1 GCA_002071025.1 Verrucomicrobia bacterium ADurb.Bin070
GGTGCGCGGCTATGTTCCGGAGGCGATGCAGTTCCCCCAGGCGGCCGCCGACGAGGTGGTCAAGGCTTTGGGCGAGGAGATCCGCGCGGTGATGGTGCCGCCTGAGCCTGACTTTGCCGCAATGCATGCGGCCAAGGAAGGTCAACCGGCGGCTGGCGCGGTCGAAGCGGGAGGTGGAAAGATCTCGCTGGATCCTCAGATGTTAGCGGCAATCACCAAACAACTGCCGCCTGACGTGGCCAAGACGCTCGACGGCCTCGACAAACTGCAGCCGGGAGAAGCCATGGCTAAATTGGAGGCGATCGCCAAGTCGCTGCCTGCCGACCAGGCGGCCTCGCTGACCAACAGCCTCGCCATGCTCAAGTCGATGGCGGAGGGCGCCGGCGGCATGGCCGCGGCGATGACCGATGCGATGAAACAGGTCGGCCAAACAGCGCAGGCCGCAGCGTCTGAGGCGGGCGGTGATGTTCATCCCGTGGTCGCCATCGTGCGCGGCATGTATGAGGAGGCGTATGCCGTCAAGGGCGCCGCCGCCCTCGCCGACCGGGTGCTCTACGAGATCGAGCAGCAGGCGCACGGCGCCGAGCGATTCACCAACGTGACCGCCCAAGACGCCGAAGCGCTGGTAAAGCTTAACAATGCCTTGGTCGAGCGCGTGAATGGCCTTGGGTTTGAACGCTCCATCGCCGAGGTGCCTCGCAAGGTGTCGCAGCTCAAGCGCACGTTGGAAAGCGTCAAGACCGATGTGGCCTCGCTGATCGAGATCAAGCGCCAGGAGACGCTCGAAGCCGAAAAGCGCAAGAAGGCGGAGGCTGAGGCGGAGAAGAAGCGGCAGGAGCAGGAAGCCTATGGCCAGAAGGTCGCCGCGGAACGGGCGCGGGTCACGGAGTTGGAAGCCGCGAACAGCCCGTTGCTCAAACAGTTGCAGTTCCGCGACGCCATCCGGGCCGTCAAGGAGCTGAAAGATGAGCTGGAGACGCCCGAAGCCCAGGACACCGCCGCCGTGGCGCTTGACCGCGTCAACCGCATCAAGGATTTTCACGACTATCTGGTCAAGACCGTCCCAGGATATAAATCAGCCCGCGGATGGTCGGTCGACGGCGCGGATGCCAAAGCGCTTTCGGTCGGCGGCCGCAAAATCCTGTGGGTGGATGTCTATGAGAAGCATCTGGAGATCGTCGGCGAATTGATCAATGAACTGGTTGCCAATGAACAAGCCACCAAAAACCTGCGCCTGCGCGAACGGACGCGCGTCATGACCAACGCGGCGCTCTGCCTGAACTTCTTCTACAAGGAGATTCCC